>JALZHC010000213.1 GCA_030914105.1 Acidobacteriota bacterium | reverse complement strand
TTGTCACTTGTCACTCTAAATCAGTGCTTCACGTCGGCGACCGGGTTGAGCATCGCCATCGTGAGCAGGCCGGCGACCCTTTCGAGCTTCTCCGCCCCGGCAGAAATCGCCTCGACGTTCTCGGACTTGACCAGCTCCTCGCACTCGGCGAAGGCGTCGTGCGCGGCGAGGCGGTCGTCGGGCGCGAGCGCGTTGCCGAACTCGCGGAAGGTGCGCTGCGTGTTGCGCAGCATACCTTCGAGGCGCGTGCGCTGCGAGATGAGTTCCCTGGCGCGGCGGTCGGCCTCGGCGGAGGTCTGCGCCTCGGCGATCATGCGGTCAATCTCGTCGGACGCGAGGCCCGAAGTCGGCGTGACCTTCATCTGCTGCTTGCGCCCGCTCGCCTTGTCGAGCGCCGAGACGCTCAGGATGCCGTTGGCGTCAACCTCGAAGGTGACTTCGATCTGCGGCGCTCCGCGCGGCGCGGCGGGGATGCCGACCAGCTCGAACTTGCCCAGAGAGCGGTTGTGCTGCGAGATTTCGCGCTCGCCCTGAAGCACATGAATCTCGACGGACGACTGGTTGTCGACGACCGTGGTGAAGGTCTGGCTGCTCTGCAAGGGGATGGTCGAGTTGCGCTCGATGATCTTGTGGAAGAGGCCGCCGCGCGTCTCAAGTCCGAGGCTCAAGGGCAGAACGTCGAGGAGCACGATGTCCTTCACGTCGCCCGTGAGCACGCCGCCCTGGATGGCCGCGCCCATTGCGACCACCTCGTCCGGGTTAATCTCGGCCGAGGCGTCCTTGCCGAAGATTTCGCGCACGGTGCGCGCGATGATGGGCGAGCGCGTCTGGCCGCCGACGAGTAGTACCTTGTCGATGTCCTGCGGCTGGAGCTTCGCGTCCCAGAGAGCCTTCTGGCAAGGCTCGACCGTGCGCTCGACGAGGTCTTTGATGAGCGACTCGAAGGTCTCGCGCGTGAGCGTCTTGCTGAAGTGCTTGGGGCCGGAGGCGTCCGCCGCGATGAAGGGCAGGTTGATGTTCGTCTCGGTCAAGGAAGAGAGGTCGCACTTGGCGCGCTCCGCCGCCTCCTTCAGGCGCTGGAGCGCGAGGCGGTCGTTGCGAAGGTCAATGCTGGTCTCGGCGCGGAACTGCTCGACCATCCAGTTAATGATGCGCTCGTCGAAGTCCTCGCCGCCGAGGAAGGTGTTCCCCGATGTCGCCAGCACCTCGTAGACGCCGCCGTTGATTTCGAGGACGGAGATGTCGAAGGTTCCGCCGCCGAGGTCGTAGACGGCGATGCGCTCGATCTCGCTGCGGCCAAGGCCGTAGGCCAGCGCGGCTGCGGTCGGCTCGTTGATGATGCGCTCGACTCTCAGGCCGGCGATCTTGCCGGCGTCCTTTGTGGCCTGGCGCTGCGTGTCGTCGAAGTAGGCCGGAACGGTGATGATGGCTTCCGTCACAGGCTCGCCGAGGAAGTCTTCCGCCGCGGCCTTCAGGCGCTGCAACACGATTCCGGAAATCTCCTGCGGGCTGTAGACGCGCCCCTGCACCTGTATGCGCGCGTCGCCGTTTGAAGCCTCGACGATCTCAAAGGGCGACGTTTCGCGCGTGCGCTCAGCCTCCGGCTCTTTGAACTTGCGCCCGATGAGCCGCTTGACGGCGTAGATGGTGTTGGCGGCGTTCGTCACAGCCTGGCGCTTGGCGATCTGGCCGACGAGCCGCTCGCCCTTGTCCGTGAAGCCGACGACCGTGGGGGTCGTGCGCCCGCCCTCTTTGTTCGGCACGATCTGAACCGCGCCGCCCTCCAGAACGGCCACGCAACAGTTGGTCGTCCCCAAATCTATTCCTACGACTTTGCCCATAGCTTTTTACCGAAGTGATAAGTGACGAGTGATAAGTGATGAGTAGGCGGCAGGTGTTGAGTGAGTCCTTTTCCTGTCACTCATCGCTTATCACTCATCACTGTCTGGTGGCTACCTTGACCATCGCGGGGCGCAGGAGCTTGTCGCCGAGGCGGTAGCCCCGCTGCATCTCCTGCACGATTGTGTCGGGTTCGACTTCGTCCGTCTCCTCGGTGGCGACGGCCTCGTGAACGTGCGGGTCGAAGAGTTCGCCGACCGTCGGCACGACTTCGACGCCGAGGCTTTCGAGCACTCCGCCGAGCTGTCGGTTAATCAGCTCGACGCCGTGCAGGAAGTGTCGGAACTCTTTCGACTCGACGTTCTCTAACGTGCGCTCGGCTTCGAGCGCGCGCTGAAGGTTATCAATGACGGGCAGGAGCCGTCGGACGACTTCGCCGAGCGCGCGGTTGTAGGTCTCGCTGCGCTCGCGCTCGGTGCGCTTGCGGAAGTTATCGAAGTCTGCCTGGCGGCGCGCGAGCTTGTCGGCCCACTCCTGCCGCTCCTCGTTCAGCTTCTTCAGCTCGGTCTCGACGCGCCGAAGCTCCGCGCGCGTGGCGACCAGCTCGGCCATGACGGGGCCGGATGAGACGTCGGCGGCGCGCGGCTGCTCATCCTGCGCTTTGGCTCCGTCCTCGCCCCTGGCCCCGTCGTTGGCCCCGGCCTTGCGCTCGGCTGACTTATCCTCGTCGGTCGCGTGCGAGGGCGTTGTGTCCTGCTCGTTGCGACTGCGCGGAAGCTCGGAGGGGTCTGGGCCGCCCGCCGCGTCCCGCTCGTCGGCGTCGGCGCGACCGGCCTCCGTGTCCTGCTCCTCGCCGCGCCCGACGCGGCGCTTCATCTCGGTCTCGTCCTCGTAGGAAGACTCTCGCCCGACCTCTTCGGGCGAGACGCCGCCCTTCTGCAACTCCGGCGAGTCCCCTTCGCCCCGCCCCGCCTGCGCCTCGTCGTCGAAGCGCACGGGGATTCGGTTCGGCTTCCGCGTGTTCTTGTCTGGCATGTTCGTCTGTGTCATTCCCCCAACCCTTCGGTCAGCCGAACTCCGCGCGTGCCGCCGCCGCGACCGCCGCGGCGCGAGCCTCAGATGCGCGCCTCCTCTCGAAGCATGCGCTCGACGAGACGCGCGATGTAGTTGACGGCGGCGATGGTGCGCGCGTACTCAAGCCTCATCGGCCCGACCACTCCCACGGTGCCGCCGACCGTCCCCTCGCTCAGGCGGAACGGCGCGGTGATGAGCGCGCAAGACTGAAGTGATGGGGCGCTGTGCTCGCGCCCGATACGGACATGCACGTCTGCGAAGACCGGCTCGCTCGCGATGCACTCGTTCAGAATCTTGACGAGGCGCGACTTGGCCTCGAACGTGCGGAACAGCTCGCGCAGACGCTCGAAGTCGGAGAAGTCCGGCTTCGAGATGATGTTCGACGCGCCGTCAATGTAAACGTCGCCGGCCTCGTCCGCTTCGCCCTCGACGCTGCGCTCGAACAGGAGCACGGCGTTTCTGAGCAGACGGTCGTAGAGCGCCTTCTCCTCGCGCATGAGCGCCAGCACTTCGGCGCGGATGGTCTGGAGGCTCTTGCCGGAAAACTCCGTGTTGAGGTAGCGCGCCGCGCGCTCAAGCTCCTCCTCGGTCAGACGCTCGTCAATGCGTATGATCTTGTTCTGGACGACGTTGGGCGTGAAGACTAAGACGACGAGGATGCGCCCGTCGGTGAGCTGCAGGAACTCTATGTGCTGGAGGCGACTGTCAGCTACGGCGGGCGAGACGACGATGCCGACGTTCTCCGAAAGCTCGGAGAGCGCGTGCGACACACGCTCCATCAGCCGTCCGGTCTGCGCGCCGGCCTCGCCCGTGAAGCCGAGCGCGCGGTCAATCGCCGAGATGTCTGCACGCGAGAGGCGCGCGTCGCCGATGAAGTGATCGACGTAGAACCTGTAGCCCTTGTCCGTCGGCACGCGGCCCGCGGACGTGTGCGGCTGCTCGACCAGTCCGCGCTCTTCGAGTTCGGCCATCACGCTGCGGATGGTCGCCGGACTCCAGCCCGTGCCGAAGGCCATGCGCTCCGAGATGGTGCGCGACCCGACCGGCTCGCCCGTCCGCAGGTGCTCCTTGATGATAGCGGCCAGCACTGCCTGCCCGCGCGCGTCGGGTGTCCAGTCGGACTGGGGCTGTAATGTCGAGGCTCGGATTGCCATGCGCTTCGGAGTGGCGAGCGGGGCTTCGGGGTTCACGGGGGCGGGCCGGATGCGCCGTTTCGGCGCGTCAACAGCCGTCTATAAATTGTTTACAGCCGCTACACCACCGTGTCAAGAACTAAATTGCCGGCGACCTCGCGCCCGCGTCCGCGACCTTCAAACCGAAGGCCAACTTGAGTATAACGGATTCAGGAAAACGCGCGCAAACGGGAGCCTGCTGCCCTCCTTCGGTCGAACCCGGCCGCCGCGCCCCCGCCTAATTCAAAGAAGCGGCAGAACTTAACCCGCCGCCTCCAGCACGACCTGATGCCGTCTAAGTTAAAGCCTTGAAGTGACAAGGTTTGACGGGCGGCTTTTTCTCGGCCCGCCGGCCTGCGGTCGCGCCGCGTGCGGCCATTTGTCGGGAAGCAAAAGGCTTAGCGCCGCCCCCGAAACTAGCGTTTGACGCCCCTCTCCCGCGCCCCTTAATATCGGCTCACAAGGTCAACGGTATCGTTCCAGCTTGCGGTGGCGGCATTACCTGACTTCCGGCGATTCAAAGGTCAAGACGAGGCGTCGAGTTTCCCGCGGGGTTCACAGTTTATGCCCGACTCTCAAACACTGCTCAGCACCCTTTTCGTCGAGGCGTTCCGCACGCTCGCGCCCAAGCGCGCCGTGCCCGAAGTGGACGTGCGCTACTACCCCTACGCAGGTCTGAATCACACCATCCGCCTCCGCTCAGGCCGCGTCCACGTGCGCCTCTCCGACATCTTCAAGAGCGCGCCCATCGGCGTCCACCGCGCGCTCGCCTTCATCCTCGTCTCCAAACTCCTGCGCCGGCGCAAGTCGCCGCCCTTCTACGAGAGGGTCTACCGCGACTACGCCTGCTCGCCCGAAGTCTTGCGCGCCTCCGACCTCGCGCGCCGACAGCGCGGGCGTAAGGTCGTCTCCTCCGCGCAGGGGCGCGTCTACGATCTCGGACGGATGTTCAACCGCCTGAACCAACGCTTCTTCGACGGCGAGATCGAGCAGCCGACGCTCACCTGGTCGCAGCGCCGCACGCGCACCATCCTCGGCCACCACGACGGAGTCCACGACACCATCGTCATCAGCAAGACGCTCGACTCCGCGGAAGTGCCTGAGTGGTTCGTCGAATACATCCTCTATCACGAGATGCTGCACATCAAGCATCCCGCGCGCCTCATCAACGGGCGTCGCTACTACCACACCAAAGCCTTCCGCACGGACGAGCAGCGCTTCCCCCACTACAACGAGGCGCAGCGTTGGCTAGACCAGATCGTCCGCCAGCGTCGGACTCTGCGCGCGCGCGCGGCCTGAAGTTTCCCGACTAATAAAACGGGCACCGGCCCACCGCACTGACCATGCGCGGCGTGAAGAACGCGGCGCGTGGAATTTTTGCGCGTGCTTTTCGGCTCAAAATTTTTTGGAAACTTTGACGCCAATCGCCGGGCCTTGACCCGGAATAAATTTTCAAGGTTGATTTTCGTGCCGCGCGTCGCGGCGAGATTCGTTCTCTGACCGGCGAAAAGGTTCGCTGCGCGGTTCACCGATAGCCGCCCGGCCTCAAACTCTCAAGGGAGGCGGCGCGAGCGCCTTTCAACCTATCCTTTTAGATAGCCGGGTACACTTTCGGATAGGCCGTAACGCAACGGGTTAAGTCTTTGCGGTGAGATTAAACCGCGCGCAGCCGCGCCCTGCGCCGCGGCACTCCCTTTGCACTCTCCCCTACGGGCTGCATCGCCCATGACATGACAGACTTGAAAGGATGAGATAGCCCACACCTTTGTGCCGGGGCCGCGCGGCGTCGGAAAGATTGGTCTCTGCCTCGAACTTCGACTTCACCTCAAGACGAAAGGAGACTCCAATGATTAAGAAATTAAGCAGGAATCTGGTAGCAGCCGCGGCCATCGTAGTGGCCGCCGCCGGGGTCGGCGTCGCCGGGCTGGCCCCGATCACCGACTCCTCGACCTCCGTCGTTAACCCCCCGCCGGGTCAGCGCCGGTGCAAAGACCTATCCACGAAGGCTTACAACAACGCCTCGATCGATGACCTGGTGACGAACGGTCACAAGGTGATATTCACCTTCTACCGTAAGCCTGATTTGACCTCCGACTACACCGAGATTAGTAACAGCGGGCCGGAGCCGGTGTCGAGCTACTCCACGTCGGTCAACGCGCAGTCGAATCCGAAACTCTTCCCCGGCTACTTCCGCACCTGCGCCAGGAATCCGAGCCAGAAGCCTACGACCGATTCGCTGACGATCACCGTGGACAGATAACGGAAAGAGGGGCGGGCCTCACCGGTCGAGTCCCGCCCCGTTAAATTTGCGCTAAGGGCTGGAGTAAATCTCAAGCCTATCGCAGTGGGG
>JALZHC010000796.1 GCA_030914105.1 Acidobacteriota bacterium | reverse complement strand
TCATCCTGCTGCTCTACCGCAGCGGGCGGGTGGATAAAATCATCGCGGGCCAGATCATCAACACCCTGGCCGAGTACAACATCCGCGCCGAGATCGGCTCGTTCACAACTCAAATCGGCCCGCGCACCGTCGAGATCAAAGACCTCAAGCTCTACAACGCCATCACCGGCGCGCCCATCGGCAACGTCAGCCGCATCATCGCCACCGTCCGCGTCGAGGATATGTGGGCTTTGTCCCTGCGCCGCAACGTCAACCTCGAAGACCTCAAGGTCGAGCACCCGGAAATCTGGGTCGCCTACGACGCGCAGGGGCGCTCGAACTTCGCAGACCTCAAGGTTCCGCCGCCCGACCCGAACCAGCGCATCCTCTTCGCCTACTCGACCGCGCACATACAGGTCACCGACGCCGTCGTCCACTACGACGACCGCCGCTACGACATCAACGGCGAGGCGCGAAACGTCCGCGCCGTCGTCCAGCCCGAAAACCCGAACGCGCCCGGCGCAAGCCCCACAGACACCGTCGACCTCTGGATGTCGAACTCGACGTTCACGACCTCCGGCCACGCCGTCAGCCCCGTTGACCTCGAACTGCACGCGCGCGTCAACCAGGTGCGCGCAGACATCAGCAATCTTACTTTGCGCACGCCCGTCGCCGAGGCTCACCTGTCGGGCGCGCTCGACGATTGGCGCGCGCTCCGTTACCACATGCAGGTCAACGCCACCGTCGACCTGACGCAGACCTCCGACGTTTTGCAGCTTCAGACCGCCGTGCGCGGCGCGGGCAAGTTCGAGGGCGTGGTGTCGGGCGAGGGCGACAAGTACAAGGTCGAGGGCGGGTTCGCCTCCGACGCGATTGCTGCGGACGGCGTGCGTCTGAAGGCCCTGAACGTCAACGCGACGGCTTCCGGGCAGGGCAAGTCTTACGAGGCACAGGGCAAGGCCGTCGCAGAGCTTCTGACGGCGGGCGACTTCCAGTTGAACCTCGTGCAGCTCGCCGGCGGAGTCACGGGCACGGGCACGGACTTCCGCTGGCTCGGCGAGCTGCACGCCGCCGCCGCGCGCAGCGGCGCGACCAGCATCAGCGGGCTCGTCTTGAAAGATGCTTTGGCCGAGATGCGCGACGGCGAGCTTTCGGGAAGCGCGCAAACAGCCTCGGCCTCATCGCTCGTCGCGCAGGGCGCGCGCGTCGGCGGCGTCGAGGCGTCGGACGTGCACTTCACGCGCGGCGGCGATGGAAGAACGAGCGTCAAGGTCGCGGGCGTGCGCGCCGGCTCGGTCGTCTCAGGCACTTCCACCTTGAACGGCGTGCGGGCTTCCGGCGTTGACGCGACCATCAACCCTGACTCTTCTGCGAGCATTGTGGTCGAGCGCGTGAACGTCGGCGGCGTCAACGCAGCGGGCGCGCGCACCGGGAGTCTTAACATCGCGGGCGTGCGGCTCTCCGTCTCTTCGGGCGGGCGCATCGAGGGCGAGAGCGGAGACGTGGGCGTCGGCACGGTCGCCTTCAACGTGCCTGCGGCCACGAAGGGCGGACAGGCGCAACGGGGCCGCGCCGACAATGTGCGCCTCGCGCGCCCGCGCTTCACGCTCGAACCGGGCGGGCGCTACCGCATCACTGCAGACCTCTCGCTCGGCGGCGGCGTGCTCGGCACGATGAACTTGGGCAAGGCTCGTGCGGCAGTCGTGGCGACGAACGACCAGATTCAACTCAACGACTTCAACGCCGACCTCTTCAACGGCCACGCGCAAGGCAGCGCCACGATTGCGACGACGGTGCGCGGCGCGTCGAGCGTCCACGCCAGCTTCGACAAAGTGGACGCCGGCGGCCTCATCGCGATGCTTTCCGGCAACGCCGTGCCCCTGACCGGCGCGGCCACCGGCACGGCTGACCTGCGCTTCCCCGGCACGAACTTCAAGGCCGCAACGGGGCGACTCGACGCGACCTTCGACGGCGCGACCGGCAGAGACGAGGCGGCACGTACGCCGCTTACCGGTCAGCTCGCCTTGACTGCCGACCGCGGCCTCTTCCAGCTAGAGCGCGCGAACCTGCGTGCCGGCGCGACCGAGTTGACGGCTTCGGGGCGCTTCTCGTTCCGGGGCGGCTCAGACCTCGCCGTCAACCTCAACTCGACCGACGCCTCGGAGCTTCAGCGCGTTCTCTTCTCCACCGGCCTCCTGCCTTCAGTCGAGCAGAAGGCCGAAGACTTCGACGTTCACCTGGCCGGGAGCCTCCGCTTCAACGGCACGATCACGGGCGACCTCGACTCGCCGGTCGTCAACGGCCACTTCGACCTCGCTTCGCTCACGGCGCGCGGGCAAGACCTCGGCGCGCTCTCCGCCGACATCGCCTCGAACGCCTCGGAGACGCGCGTCGAGGGCGGCAAACTCACGCAGCCCGGCGGCGGCGGCGCGACCTTCAGCGCCGTCATCCCGCGCACAGGCGAGAACAACATCTCGTTCGACGCGACGCTCACGAACGCAAACGCCGGGGCGATCGTCGCCGCCGCGGGACTCGGCGGCAAGACCATCAGCGCCGAGAGCCTCGCGGGCCTCGGCCCGGCTTCGGGCAAGATAAGCGTGACCGGCTTCCCCGGCGCGATGAAGGGCAGCGCCGACCTGA
>JALZHC010000212.1 GCA_030914105.1 Acidobacteriota bacterium | reverse complement strand
CGCTCGGCACGGCGAGGCCGCGCCCGCTCGGCGCATAAAAGACTGTCTGCGAGACGCGCGCGCCGCCGGCTTCCTTCATCCGCTCCAGTACGCCGAGGCGCGTGAAATGTTCGAGGCATTCGGGCGAGATGAACTCGCCGCACAGCTTCGCGCGCGGGAACTTTTTCCGCTCGGCCAGCAGCACGCGCGCGCCCCGTGCGGCGAGATGAATCGCCGCGCTTGCGCCCGCAGGCCCGCCGCCGATGATGATTGCGTCGAAGTCTGACATCATTTGCTCGCGCTCAAAACCAGACGATAAGGGAAGCGCCTTTCGACCTTCGCCCTCGCGAGTCCCGCGCTCTCGGCGAGGCGCAGCAGCTCGCGCGGGACGAAGCCGCGCAGTATCGAGAGCGCCCCGTCTTCGCGTATGAGGCGGTTGTGGAGGAAGAGGCGCGCGACCGTCGTGTAGAAGTAGTAGGCGACCGGGTGGCGGTGCAGGTCTATGACGTAGACGCGGCGGCGCGCGACGCGCGACATCTCGCGGAGCACCGAGACGGCCCCGTCGTCGCGGAAGTGGTGTGTGAAGAGCGAGCACATTGCGTAGTCGAATGCCGCGTCGTCGAAGGGGAGCCGCAGCGCGTCGCCGCGCACGGCCATGATCTCTCCGAAGCCGCGCGACTCCTCAAGGATGCCGAGCGCCGAACGTTCGTTCAATTCAAGGCCGACGAGTCGCGCCCTTATCTTTCGCTCACGCGCCCAGCGCGCGACCTCGCGCAGAAGCTCGCCCGTGCCCGCGCCCACGTCGAGCAAAGAGAACTCGCGCGCATCGCCTGCCTCAGTCTCCGGCGAAAGATCGCGCTTAATTTCCGGCGTAACGTCGCGCTCGATCTCCGGCAGCACGGAGCGGCTGAGCGCGCGCGCGTCGCCGAGCCAGCGGTTCACGCGTCGCAGCTCGACCATGCAGCCCTCGTACTCTTCGGGCGTATAGTCGCCGAGGTCTAAGTGCTCAAGCTCGTCGCTGCGCTGTCGGAAACGCTCAAACATTTTTGCCGCATACCTTCTGCCGCGGCCTCCTCACCGCAAAACCCAATGGTAGGTGATGACGCCCGTGACCTTGACGGGCCGACCGCAGAGTAGCGTCGGCGTGAACCTGGCCTTCGACGCGGCCTCCTCGCCGGCCTTGCGTAGTAGCGGTGGGCCTTGGATGGCGTGCGCTGAGAGAACATTGCCCTGCTCGTCAACGACGATTTGAACTATCACCGTCCCCTGCACGTGCGCCTGCTTGGCCGTGAGAGGATAGACGGGCTGCGGCTTGCTTATAACACGCCCGTTGAGGACACCGCCCGACACAATGTCTTCGAGGTTTGTCGCCTCCGGCATCTGGTTCAGCGGCGGTTCTATCTTCAACGTGTCGAGTACAGTTTTCCACGCGAGTGATCCTTTCGCGTCGTCACTGTCCTGCCTGACGTAGATGAGATTGACGAAGCGTTGGCCTAACACGAGCGAGTAAACCTCGCCGGCGCTCGGCTGTCCTCCGACCTGGCCGGCCATGTGAATGCCTGTGGCGACGTGACTGTCCACGGTCGCGCATTCCGACGCCTCCGGGGGCGGGGCTTCCTTCATGCCGAGCTTCTGCGCCACGGCCTCGACAAAGGTCTTCGTCATGCTCGCGCGCACGCTCATGACCTGCTCGCCCGACTGTAGAGGCTCACGGTAAGCAACAACCATGATGAGCGCGGAGCTGCCCGGATGCGTGAGCGAGAGGTGCTGCACTTGCGGAGTGCTCCTGTCCGTGCGCGTCCAATTGGACGGGTAGTCGAACGACAGGCCGTCTTTGTCGAAGTGTGTGACGGCAAGCAATTGCGCGGGCGGCGACTGCGCGGACACGTTGACGGACGGCGACCGCGCGGACGTGGCTGCGCAGAGAAGGGCCGCGGCGATGAGATGCTTGACGAGATTCGGTCTCTTCACGATTTCACTTCTATTCCGCCGGGCGCTCGACGACGAGCGCGCTGTTCTTCGAGCCGAAGCCGATGCAGTTGCAGAGGGCGACGCGCACGCCGCGCTCGCGCGCGCGGTTGGGCGTGTAGTCGAGGTCGCATTCGGGTGCAGGCTCGTCGAGGTTGATGGTCGGGGGAATGACGCCGGTCGTCATCGCGCAGAGAGCGGCGGCGAGTCCCGCCGCGCCGGACGCGCCCTGCGGGTGGCCGATCTGCGACTTCGTGCCCGACATCGGGATACTCTTCGCCGCGTCGCCGAGTGCGAGCTTGAGCGCCTGAGTCTCGATGCGGTCGTTGAGGACGGTCGAGGTTCCGTGCAGGTTCACGTAGTCAACCTCTCCGGGCGCGCGGCCCGCAGCGTCGAGCGCGAGCCGCATCGCGCGCGCAGGCTCCTCACCCGTGTCTTCGAGGCGCACGCGGTGATATGCGTCGCACGTCGCGCCGTAGCCCTTGACCTCCGCGTAGATGCGCGCCCCGCGACGGCGCGCGCGCTCGTACTCTTCGAGCACGTAGACCCAAGAGCCTTCGCCCAAGACCATGCCGGAACGGTCGCGCGAGAACGGGCGCGAGGCGCGCGCCGGCTCGTCGTTCCAGTCCTCCGTGCAGACCTTCATCAGGCAGAAGCCGGCGAGGATGCCGGGCGCGAGCGGCGCGTCCGACCCTCCGGCGAGCATCGCGTCCTGGCGTCCGAGCGCGATGTGCTCGGCGGCGTAGGCGATGGCGTCGGTCGAGGAGGTGCAGCCCGTCGAGACGACGTGCGAGAGTCCGCGCAGCCCGAAGGCCATCGAAAGCTCGGACGAGAGGCTGCCGTGCGTCGAAGAAGGAATCGTGTAGACGCTCGCCTCTCTCGCGTCGCCGCGAAAGTAGTGCGCGTACTGCGCCTCGGTGAAGGCCAGTCCGCCTCCGCCCGTGCCCATGACGACGCCGAAGGCGCGTCGCTCTTCGAGAGAGAAGTCCGAAGGCTGAAGCCCCGCGTCGTCGAGCGCCTCGCGCCCGGCGGCGAGCGCCAGCGGAACTGTGCGCGGGACGTGGCGGCGATCCTTCGCCTTCAGTTCCCTCTCCCAGTCGAAGCCCTGCACCTGCCCCGCAATCTGCACCGGCGAGGCCGTCACGTCGAAACTTTCGATGCGCCGCACGCCGCTCTCGCCGCGCCGCAAGCCCTCCCAGAACGCCTCGCGCCCGACGCCGAGCGGCGTCACGCAACCCAGCCCCGTGATGACCACACGGCGCACATCCTTCAAGCCTCTGAACATAAAAGTGAGTCGTCCTTAAAGACCGAGTCGGGGAGCGTCGCCTGTCCGGTAGCGAACCGAAGCATAACACGCCCGCGCGCGATACGGCAGCAGTTTTGGGTTCGGGCGGGCGTGACGGTTTCGTTCAGGCGGGGCGCGAAGCGGCGGCGGATTTTCGACGACGGAGTGCGAGCCAGAGCGCCGTGCAGGCGAGCGCCGCCGCGCCGCCCGTCATGTCGAGGAGGCTGTCGTAGATGGAGGCCGTGCGCGAGGGCACGAAACTCTGGTGGTACTCGTCCGAGAGGGCCACGCACGCGACCAGGGCGAAGGAGGCGAGCCACCAGCGCGCGCTCAGGGCCAGTCGCGGCGAGGCGCGGAAGGCGCGCGCCGCGAGCAGCGCGAGGACGGCGTACTCCGTGAAGTGCGCGGCCTTGCGGACGAGGAAGTGAACCTGTTCGATTGAAGCCTCGCTGATGCCGGGCGAGAGCCACAAGAGCAGCGGGCGGATGATGCGCGACGTGTTCGAGGCGGAGAAGCTCGCCGTCGAGGCGAAGAAGATGAAGCAGACCCACGCGGCGACCGGGCCGTAGCGCCAAAAGAAAGATGAAGGCGGAAGGCGGAAGGCGGAAGGAGATGCTGATAGAGCACGGCCTTCATCCTTCACCTTGCGGCCTTCATCCTTTCAGAGCGCCGCTGCGCCGGAGACGATCTCGATAATCTCGCGCGTGATGCTCGCCTGGCGGATGCGGTTCATGTTGAGCGTGAGTGACTGGATCAACTCGCCCGCGTTCTTCGATGCCGACTCCATCGCCGTCATGCGCGCGCCCTGCTCGGAGGCGACCGACTCAAGGAGCGCGCGGTAGATTTGCGTTTCGACGAGGCGCGGCAGGAGCCGGCTGAAAATCTCTTCGGGCGGCTGCTCGTAGATGTACTCGATGAAGGTCTGGGGCCGGCCCGCCTCCGCCGGCTCGGCCTCTTCGGCGCGCGAGACCGGAAGAAGCTGCTCGACGACGACGCGCTGCGAGATGACCGAGCGGAACTCGTTGAAGATGACGAAGACCTTGTCCAGCCCTTCGTCTTCGGTGAAGCGCCGCATCACGTCGCGCGCGACTTCCAGCGCCCTGGCGTGCTCGATGCGCCCCGTGCCGGTCAGCCCGATGTACTCGCCGGCGATCTGCGCGTGGCGGCGGCGGAAGAAGTCGTAGCCCTTGCGACCGACCGCGAGAAGCTCGATGGTGGCGGCGGAGTGCTCGCGCATGAAGGACTGCGCGGCCTTGATGAGGTTGGCGTTGAAAGCGCCGGCCAAGCCTTTGTCGGCGGTGACGAGTACGAGCAGGTAGCGCTCGTCTCCGCGCGGGTCGAGCAGAGGGTGGTGGAAGTCTTCGCTCGCGCGCGACGCGAGGTCTGCGAGCACCTCGGCCATCTTCACGGCGAAGGGGCGTGCCGAGACCGCGCGCTCCTGCGCGCGCCGCAGCCTCGCCGCCGAGACCATCTTCATGGCCTTCGTGATCTGCTGCGTGTTCCTGACCGACTTGATGCGCCGGCGGATGTCTAAGAGGTTAGCCATTGTCCGAGTGATAAGTGACAAGTGATGAGTGATGAGTGATAAGAAAAACCGTCTGCCTTTTCTTATCATTCATCACTTATCACTGCTTTCATGCCCCGGCGGCGGCGGTCGTCTCCGCGGAGGCCACGCCCGAAGAGGGCGTCGCGCCCGACGTTACTTGCGGCGTGCCCGGCGGTTCGGGCTGCGGGTTGAGCGCCGAGTCCTTCCAACTCTCCTTGAAGTCGCCGACGGCCTGCTCCATGTCGGCCTTGATTTCGTCGGTGAGCGACTTCTTCTCGCGGATGGCGTTGAGAATGCCGGGGTGCGACGACTCGACGAAGCGCAGGAAGTCCGCCTCGAAGCGGCGCACGTGCTCGACCGGGATGTCGTCTATCTGTCCCGTCGTCGCGGCCCAGATGATGAGTACCTGCTGCTCGACCTCCATCGGCTTGTACTGCGGCTGCTTCAGAATCTCGACGAGCCGCTGGCCGCGCGCGAGCTGCGCCTGCGTCGCACGATCCAAGTCCGAGCCGAACTGCGCGAAGGCCGCGAGCTCTCGGTACTGCGCGAGGTCGAGGCGCAGCGTCCCCGCGACCTGCTTCATCGCCTTGATTTGGGCCGAGCCGCCAACGCGCGAGACGGAGTTGCCGACGTTGATCGCGGGGCGGATGCCTGAGTTGAAGAGGTCTGCTTCGAGGAAGATTTGCCCGTCCGTGATCGAGATGACGTTCGTCGGGATGTAGGCCGAGATGTCGCCCGCCTGCGTCTCGATGATGGGAAGGCTGGTGAGCGAGCCTCCGCCCTTCGCCTCCGACATCTTCGCCGCGCGCTCAAGCAGGCGCGAGTGAAGATAGAACACGTCGCCGGGGAACGCCTCGCGTCCGGGCGGGCGGCGCAGCAGCAGAGAGATTTCGCGGTAGGCCGCGGCGTGCTTCGAGAGGTCGTCGTAGACGGTCAGGACGTGGCGGCCGCTGTCGCGGAAGTACTCGCCGATGGCCGCTTCGGCGTAAGGCGCGAGGTACTGCATCGCCGCCGGGTCCGAGGCCGCGGCGCTCACCACGATGGAGTAGTCCATCGCGCCGAAGTCCTGCAGGGTCTTCAACACCTGCGCCACCGTCGAGGCCTTCTGGCCGACGGCGACGTAGATGCACTTCACGTTCTGGTCGTGCTGGTTGAGGATCGTGTCCACCGCGATCGCGGTCTTGCCGGTGGAGCGGTCGCCGATGATCAGCTCGCGCTGGCCGCGGCCGACGTTCGTCATCGAGTCGATCGCCTTGATCCCGGTCTGGAGCGGCTCCTTCACCGGCTGGCGCTCGACCACGCCCGGCGCCTTGAACTCGAGCGGGCGCGTCTCGGACGTCTCGACCGGCCCCTGGCCGTCGAGCGGCTGGCCCAGCGGGTTCACCACGCGGCCGATCACCGCGTCACCCACCGGCACCTCGAGCAACCGGCCGGTCGCCTTGACGGTGTCGCCTTCCTTGATGCTCAGGTAGTCACCGAAGACGACCGCGCCGATCGAGTCTTCTTCGAGGTTGAAGACCTGGCCCATCGTGCCGTTCTCGAACTCCAGCAGTTCGCCGGCCATGGCGTTGCGCAGCCCGTAGATGCGGGCGATGCCGTCGCCGACCTCGATCACGGTCCCGACCTCGCTCACCTGGACCTGCTGGCTGAACCCGGCGATCCCC
>JALZHC010000795.1 GCA_030914105.1 Acidobacteriota bacterium | reverse complement strand
TCGACGAGGCGAAGGAGGCCGAGGCGGCGACGGCGACGATGAAGCCGCCGGAGGTCGTCAAGCAGTACGGCGGCGCGGTCGTCAAGATTCTGGTCGCCTGGAAGCTCGTCTCGCAGCAGGGCAACGGGCTGGTCTACCACCAGTACATGCCCACCCCGCAGGGCGTGCGCGCCTGCTACGTCCGCCTCGACGACGGCACCATCGAGCCGCTGCTGACCTACGATAAGAACAACTACAACATCGGCATCGGCGGGATGCATACGGGCTCCGGCTTCGCCGTCTCCTCCGACGGCTTCATCCTGACGAACCGCCACGTCGCCGCCGCCTGGGAGACGGCCTACAACTTCCCCGACAACGCCAACAACGGCATCATTCTGGGCCGCGGCGCGGACGGCAAGCTGGCCGTCGTCGGCCTCGTCCCGCAGGCCCCGCGCAACTGGGTGCCGGCGCAGTCGAAGCAGGCCAACGTCAGCTACACGGGGCGCAACGACGTGCTCGACGTTCTGTTCCCGAACTCCGACCGTCGGCTCTCGGCCAAGCTCTCGGCCTTCAGCCCTCGTCACGACGTGGCGCTCATCAAGGTTGACAGCCCCGGCACTCTGCCGAAGGTCGAGATCAACGACAACTACGACTCGATCCAGGCCGGCGAGCAGGCCGTCGTCCTCGGCTACCCCTCGATCTCGCCGCCGACCTACGGCATCGTCAAGTCGCAGGACGTCTTCAACCCGGAGACGAAGGCGCTGGAAATTCCCGACCCGACCGTTACGGTCGGCAACGTCGGTCGCATCTACCGCAGCACCGAGGGCACGACGGGAGCCGAGAAGCAGACCGTCAGCGTCATCGGCGACTCCTACCAGCTTCAGATCAACACGACGGGCCACGGCAACAGCGGCGGCCCGGTCTTCGACGACCACGGTCGCGTCATCGCCATCTTCTTCGCCGGCCTGCGCGACGAGTCGGGCACCGCCGTCACCTTCGCCGTCCCCATCCGCTACGGGCGCGAGCTGATGGGCGTCAAGTAAAGGTTCTGGGTTTTGGGTGCTGGGTGCTGGTCGAAGTCTCATCCCCGGCTCTGAGCACCCAGAACCCAAAACCTAAAACCTTCTCTGCTCCCCATGAACCGGGCCTTCGACACCAACCAGTCCATCGGCGAGTACCGCATCGTTGACTTCATCGGTGCGGGCGGGATGGGCGAGGTCTATCGCGCGATGCACTCGAAGATCGGGCGCGTGGCAGCCGTCAAAGTCCTGACGCAGACGGGCCAGACGAGCGACTTCGTCGAGCGCTTCTTCAACGAGGCGCGCATCCAGGCCAGCCTCCAGCACCCGAACATCGCCACGCTTTACGACTTCTGCGAGGTCGCCGGCCAGCCCTGCATCATCATGGAGTACGTGGACGGGCAGACCATCTCCGAGCGCGTCGCGGCCTACCGCGCCGCCTCCGGCGCACCGCCCCCGCTCTCCGAGACCGTCTACATCTTCGGTCGCGTCGTCGAGGCCATCGAGTACGTACACCGCCACGGCATCATCCACCGCGACATCAAGTCGAACAACATCAAGGTCAGCAGCGCGGGCCAGGTCAAGCTCCTCGACTTCGGCATCGCCAAGGGGCAGACCTCTCCGGGACTCACACAGGTCGGCGCGGTCATCGGCACGCTCCAATACCTCGCGCCCGAACTCATCCGCGGCGGCGTGGCCGACGAGCGCGGCGACATCTGGGCGCTCGGCGTCCTGCTCTACGAGATGGTCACGGGCCGGATGCCGTTCGAGGCGCAGACGGTCGGAGACTTGAGCGACAAGATCGGGCGGGCCGCATACGCGCCGCCCGCGCAGTACGTCTCAGGACTTCCGCGCCCCTTCGCCGACGTGATCGCGCACTGCCTCAGACGTAACCCCGCCGAGCGCCCCGGCGCGAGCGAGCTGCTGCGCTCGGTCAGGCAGCTCGAAGCGGTCGTCTCAACGCCGGGCCTGAGCACGGACGTGAGCGAAGCCGTCACCGATTACGTCGAGGCGAAGTCGGGCGGCTCGTCGAAGAGTCTGCCGCTGCTCGTCGGCGCGTCGGCGGCGTTCGCCGTCTTACTGATTCTGGGCGGCGTCGCCTTCTTCGCCTTCGGCGGCGGCGGCGCGAGCGCCGACACGGCGAACGCCAACGCCGGAGCGAACCTAAAGAAGGGACTCAACCCGACGCCCGCGTCAAGCGCCGCGCGCGAGGACGATTGCGAGGTCAACGTCTTCGGCCTGCGCGCCGATGTCTATCGCGGCGGCGAGAAAGTCGGGCGGACGCCCTACACTTTCAAGTGTCGTCTCGGCGAGCACGTCCAGATGACGCTCAAGAGCGACGGCTACGCCGACGGGGCCTCGGACTTCACCGTCAGTGAGCTGAAGAAGCGCGACATGGTCGTGATGAAGAAGTCAGAGCCGTCGAAGCCGTAGACGAAGAGGCCGGACTCGGTCAGCTATTAATCGGTGAGCTATTAAGAGGCGCGGGCGTCGGCCCCCGTTCGTGCTGCCGAGCAGGCGCTCGACGCGGTCTTAATCAAACGGGGCCTGCATTCATCCGAAGGTTTCATCCAAGAGGGGACAGGGAATGTTCAAACGAGCGAAGTCGGACGCCGACGGCGC
>JALZHC010000211.1 GCA_030914105.1 Acidobacteriota bacterium | reverse complement strand
CTCCCACATCGTGTAGGCCGTCGCATCCTCCTGCTGCCAGAGGTAGCGAACCAGCGCTTCAGTGACGACGCGTGGCGAGGGCGAGACGCCGCCGTTGTTGAGGTTGACGATTCCGCGCGTGACGGAGAAAGACTGCTGGATGTCGAACCAGAAGTCTTCGTCGCGCGCCGCATCTTCGGCAGAGAGTCGCGCGACGCGCTTGGCCGCGGCCCGCACGTCTTTCAAAAGCGACGCGACCGCGGACGAAGAGAGCGCGGCAAGTCCCAGGCCTTTGCCGACCGACGAGAGGAAACGGCGGCGGTCGAGCGCGCCGGGGTAGTGTTCGGTTCGTGTCGTCATCAGCTTCAGACTCTAAGGGACGAGCGAAAATTCTTCAACGTCCTCCGCGGGCGGGAGCAGCACGGAGTCGTGTTCGCCCGCGCGGTGTGCGACGGGAAGAAGCACGATGCCGCCGCGGACGCGCACCTCGCGCGGCAGTTGGCCGGGAAGGAATTCGAGCGCGCTGATCTTTCGCGCGCCGCCGTAAGCGCCCGCGTGCGAGAGCTTGAGCGAGACGCCCTGCTGCGTCGCGGTCGTCGTGCGTGAAGCGCCGCGCATGTAGTCATAGCCGTCGCCCGCGTCCTCGTAGAAGCTGCTCTGACCGTCGGCACCGCGGACGACGACGAGCGAGAGCGGCACGCTGGCCATCTCGCCGGTATGTTGAATGACGGGCTGCGTGGGGATGACCGCGCCGGCGCGCGCGAAGAGCGGCAGGCGGCTGAGCGGCGCTTCGACCTCAACCTCTTTGCCTCCTTCGTAGACTCTGCCCGTCCACCAGTCAACCCATTTGTCGCCCGCGGGGAAGTAGACGCGGCGCTTGGCGACGGCCTCTGTGACGACCGGCGCGACGAGCAGGTCGCGCCCGACGAGGTACTCGTCTTCGATGAGGTAAGTGCGCTGGTCGTCCGGATACTCGAACCAGAGCGGGCGCATCAGGGGCGCGCCCGTCTCGGTGTGCTCACGGAAGAGCGTGTAGAGGTAAGGGAGCAGGCGGTAGCGTAACTCTATGCTCGCGCGGTTGATGTCCGTGAACTCTTTCGGGAAGGAGTAAGGCTCGTGCGGGTTAGAACCCTGCTCGGAGTGCGAGCGCAGGAAAGGCGTGAGCGCGGCGGCCTGGAGCCAGCGCGTGTAAAGCTCCGGAGTGGGGTTACCGGAAAATCCGCCAACGTCGGAGCCGACGAGCGGGACTCCGGAGACGCCGAGGTTGATGAGCATCGGGATTGAGAGCCGCAGGTGATCCCAACTGGCGACGTTGTCGCCCGTCCAGATGGCCGAGTAGCGTTGGATGCCTGCGTAGCCCGCGCGCGTTAAGACGAAGGGGCGCGCGTCGGGCCGCAAGCGGCGCTGCGCCTCGAAGGTCGAGCGCGCCATCTGCATGCCGAAGACGTTGTGATAGCGCGCGTGCGTGCCCGCGAGGCCGTCGCCGGCGTGGCGCGCAGTTAGTGGGAACGTCTTCATCGGGTGGTGGTAGACGTCCGGCTTCGGCGTCTTGTCGGAGAGGAAGACGCCCGGCTCGTTCATGTCGTTCCAGAAGCCCGCGACGCCCTGCTCGATGTTCGTCTTGTAGAGCGAGCCGAACCACTCGCGCGCCGCAGGGTCTGTGAAGTCGGGGAAGGCACACGTGCCCGGCCAGACGGTCGCATGCAGCTCCGTGCCGTCGGCGTTCCTGACGAAGTGGTTGCCGGTCTGCCCCTGCTGGTACGCGTAGTAGTTCGGGTCAACCTTGATGCCGGGGTCAACGATGACGACGACGCGGAAGCCCTCGGCCCGGAGGTCGGCAATCATCTTTGAAGGGTCTGGGAAGCGCGTCTTGTCCCAGGTGAAGACGCGGTAGCCGTCCATGTAGTCGATGTCGAGGTAGATGACATCGGCCGGCACGCGCGAGTCGCGGAAGCCTTTGGCGACTTCGCGCACGCGCGAATCCGGCGAGTAAGACCAGCGCGACTGCTGGTTGCCGAGCGCCCAGACGGGCGGCATCGGCGCGCGGCCCGTCAGGGAAGTGTAGTCGCGCAAAACATTTTTCGGGCTGCGCTCACGGCCTCCCGTGAAGACGTAGTAGTTCAGCTCGCCTGACGCCGCGCCGAAGGTGAGACGCGCGGGTTCGGTCTTCCCCATGTCGAAGTATGTGCGCGATGTGTTGTCGAGGAAGAGGCCGTAAGCGAGTCCGCTCGCGTGCAGCCCTTCCTGCCCCCTTGGCGCGGCCACGAGCGCGGCGCGCGGGTCGGGTTCAAGGCGCAGCGCGATGAAGAAGCCGATGGATTGATAGATGGGGTCGAGGCCGCGCGGGTAGCCGTAGGTGTCCGTGTTCCACATCACGAACTGCTGCGTGTCGCGCGAGATGGTTGCGCCGGCCTTCTCGCCCAGCCCGTAGTATGTCTCCCACTCGGCGCGCTTCTTCGAGCATTCGACCGCGCCCGTTTCGGGGTCGAACGAAGCGGGGCGCGAAGGGTCGTCTTCGACGACCACACGGCCCGCGCTGTCGCGGACGGTGACGAGGAAGGGCCGCCGCTTGATGACGACCGACGCGCCGTTCGCCGTTGAAATTCTTATCTCGTCGCGCGCCTCCGTGATCGTCGCTTTGACGGCCTCCGGCTCCGTCTGCTCGACGGCGTAGGAGAAGTCGCGCTCGAAAGTCCCGCCGGGCGCGAGGCGCACGCGCACCGTCTCCGGGCCTGTAAAGGCGACGGCGACGCGCGCGCCCGAAGTGAGCGTGACGACGACGCCGTCCGCACGGCGCTCAAGCGACTTCACGTCGCCCGCCGCACGCCAGGCGGCGCGCGCCCCTTGCGCCGACGCGAGGATGAGAAGGAGCAAGGCGAGCGTCGAAAGAAGATTCGCGGGGCTTCGTCGGAGGCGTTCGGTCATGGCGTGCTTCCGTGTTCCCTTCAGCGTGTGTTGGAATTTTGCCGCGGCGCGGGTGCGGGCGGCGGCGGCGGCGCGTCACGGGCGTTCGAGTTGTCGCCGTCGGCGCGCGCGTGGGGCTGATCGCAGAACTGCTGCACCTGCTGGAAAATCTGCGTGCACTGCTGTTCGGGGCGCAGGCCGTAGCGCTTGCACTGTTGCAACTGCCACTGCGCGCCCCTGATGAACTCGATCTGGTGCGGCACGCCGTCGCAGAAGCCGGGCGTGGGGCGGCTCGCGTCGAGGCAGGTGCGCAGGAAGATCGTGTCCTTGACCATGTCGCCGAAGCCCTCTGCGTGGCTGTGGCGCGCGACCGCCTCGTTGACACAGCCCTCGTTGTCCGTGCGCCGCCCGTACTCCTCGCCCTCGTTGCCGGTCTTCTGCACCGTCTCGACAATCTCCGGCCCGTAGCGCTTCACGACGACGAACGTCGCGATGACGGTGACGACGACCAGCACGACTATCAGCCCGCCGATGATGAGCAGAACCTTCAACCATGTCGGCATGGCAACCTCCGGAGTGATAAGTGATAAGAAGAGTCTCGGAGTCTGGAGTCTGAGAGTCAGGAGTCAGGAACCATCGGCCTTTGACTCCAGACTCTCAGACTCTCAGACTCCAGACTCCAGACTCCAGACTTTATTTCTTATCACTCATCACTTATCACTTGTTTCTTTCGTAGATGATGCGTCCGCCGAAGACGACCAACTCAGGCTCGGTCTGCAAAATCTCTTTCGGCGCGACGGTCAGCAAGTCCTTCGTGTGAACGACGAGGTCTGCGAGCATCCCCGCGGCGATCTGCCCCTTGTCACGCTCCTCGAAGGAGGCGTATGCGCCTTCGGCGGTGTAGTTGCGTATGGCGTCCTCGATGGAGATGCGCTCTTCGGGCCACCAGCCGCCGACGGGTTGTCCGTCGGTGCTCTGGCGCGTGACCGCGGCGTAGAGTCCGAGGTAGGGGTTGATCGGCTCGACCGGCCAGTCCGTGCCGAACGGGACGTGGACGCCGTGCGCCATCATCGTGTGCCAACTGTACGCGCCCATCACGCGATACTCGCCGAGGCGGTCTTCGGCCCAACGCTTATCCGAGATGGCGTGCGACGGCTGCATCGAGGCGATGACGCCCAAGGAGCGGAAGCGCACGAAGTCCGAAGGCGCGACGACCTGCGCGTGCTCGATGCGATGGCGTAGCTCTCGGTATTCCCTGTTTCGCGGCGTTGCCGCGGCAAGTGCTGTTTCGTTCGCTGGATACTTTAATGTATTAGCGCAGACCCCATGTGATCGCTCTTTACACGCGGCCTCAAACCCGTCGAGCGCCATGCGGTTCGCACGGTCGCCGATGCAGTGAAGCGCGATTTGAAATCCGGCGGCGTCGCGCTCGACGATCATGCGCGTCAGCTCTTCGGGCGCGAGGCGCGGGATGCCGCTGTTGTGCGGGTCGTCTGAGAAGGGCGCGAGCATGGCAGAGGTGCGCGAGCCGAGCGTGCCGTCAACATAGCCTTTGAGCGCGGTCAGGCGAAGACGGAAAGGGTCTTCACGGAAGGCGGCGAACTCTGCGCGCTCGCGCTTGATGTCGGCGAGCGAGTTGGCGAACTGCTGCCACTCGGCGACGCGCACCGTCAGCTTGCCGGCCTTGAGGAACTCGCGGTAGAGCGGCGTCGCGCCGGTGCTCGGCACGTCGTTCGTCTGGATGGAAGTGATGCCGTAGCGCCGCGCCTCGGCCAAAGCGCGCGTGAGCGCCTCGGCCATCTCGTCGTGCGTCGGGTCGGGGATGACCTGCGCGACGAGTCCGCCCGCAGTCTCTTTAAGTATCCCGGTCGGCTCGCCCGCGGCGTCGCGGACGATCTCGCCGCCCTTCGGGTCGGGCGTCGCGCGCGTGATGCCGGCCTTTGCGAGCGCCAGAGAGTTGGCCCAGTTGGTGTGGCCGTCAACGCGGCTGAGGAAGACCGGATTGTTCGGCGCGACCTCGTCGAGGTCACGCTTCGAAGGCCACTCGCCGCCCCACAAAGTGTGATCCCAGCCGCGACCGAGAATCCATGTGCCGGGCTGCACCTCGCCGACGCGCGCCGCCACGCGCTGCTTCGCCTCCGCGAGCGACTTCGCGCCGTTTAAGTTGACGAGCATCAGCGCGCGCCCGCCTTGAAGGAAGTGTATGTGCGCGTCGTTGAAGCCGGGCGTGACGAGCTTGCCCTTGAGGTCAACGGTGCGCGCGGCTGTGAACTGAGCTTCGATCTCGGCGTTCCGGCCGACGGCGACGATGCGCTCGCCTTCAACCGCGACGGCCTCGGCCAACATGCCGCGCGCGTCCGCCGTGAAGACCTTGCCATTGACGAGCAGAAGGCTCACCGTGCGCCGCCTCTGCGCCGAAGACCTCGACGGCGCGGAGACGAGCGCAGCGCAGAGCGCGACGGCGAGCATCAATGTGAGCGTGTGGCGCAGGCGCATTTCTTTGACTCTGGAAGCCGGACGGGATTTGAAAGACGGAGCTTTTTATACCACCTTTCGCCACCGCAGGCACAGAGGGCGCACGCCCGAACAGTACCGCGAGCGTGAGCCTCGCGGGTGCGGGGGAAAGGATGAAGGATGAAGGCGGAAGGAAAGACTTACTGCTTTCCCTTCATCCTTCATCCTTCATCCTTTATCTTTCCGGTGACCCGCTCGCTACCGCTCGCGGTTCTGTACTTCAATGAGCTCGCCTAGCTCGCGCGCCGTCGGGAGTGCGGTGCGCGCGCCGAGTGCGCGGCACTTGAGCGCGGCGACGGCGCAAGCCGTGCGCAGACAGCCCTCAATCTCCTCGCCGCCGAGCAGCCCGTGGATGAAGCCCGTGTGGAAGGCGTCGCCCGCGCCCGTCGTGTCGCGGCAGCCGCCAGGGACTGTGAAGGCCGGCGACTCGATGAAGACGCCCTCGTGGTAGACGACCGCGCCGCGCCCGCCCAGGGTCATCCCGACCAGGGCGTCGGCCCTCAGCCTCCGCTTCGTCTCGGCGAGAGCCGCGCGCTCGTCCGCGAGCCCCGTCAGCCTGCGCGGGAACTCCTGCGAGGAGATGAGCACGTCCACGTGCGGCAGCAGCTCCGCGAGCCCGTCGTAGACGTTGTCGATGTCGAGCGAGACGACCGTGCCCGCCCCCCTCGCCTCGCGCGCGGCGCGGGCACGGGCGCGCGTGTCGTGGCCGTCCATGTGGAGCACGCGGCCCCGCGCGGCGAAGCCGGGCGGCGCTTCGTCTTCTTCGTAATACAGGCGCTCGTCCCTGTCCCAGATGACGGTGCGCTCGCCCGTGCGCTCGTCGATGAGGATGTAGGCGATCTGGTTCTCGGCGCCCTGGATGACCTCGGCGAACGTCACGTCCACGCCCTCGGCGCGCAGCGATTCGAGGCCGAAGCGCCCCGCGTCGTCCGAGCCGAAGCGGCCCGCGTAGGCCGTCCGCATCCCGAGCCGGCGCAGCGCCGTCATCGCGCTCGCGGTCTCGCCGCCCGCGCCGCGCTGGTGCTCGACGAGCCGAACCTTGGTGTCGTACTCGGGGT
>JALZHC010000794.1 GCA_030914105.1 Acidobacteriota bacterium | reverse complement strand
CCCCTGGCCCGAAGACGACGCGCGGCGCGAGCAGCGCCTCTTGCGCGAGCGCGCCGAAGCTCACCCTGTCGTCCAGAAGGTCTTGAAGACCTTCCGCGCGGAGATCGTTGACGTGCGCCGCACGGACGACGCGCCGCCGCAGTAGCCGCATTCAACTGCAAGTGGCTCTTAAAGGGCGGCGTCATCAGCCGAACAAACGCGCGGGCGCGTGCGTATAGCCCGGCGGAGGTGACTTGGAAAGATGCGCGACCCGCTGATTGCAGGCATTCTCAGCTTCCTGATTCCCGGCCTCGGCCAGATTTACAACGGCCAGGTGCTCTGGGGCATCATCTGGCTCGTGCTCACGGGCGTCTCCTGGATCGGCACCGCCGGCATGCTCGGCTGGGTCGTCCACCTCATTGCCGCCTACTTCGCTTACAGCTACGCCAAAGAACATCCCATCCGGTAAGGCAAAAGTAAAAAGGCAGGAGAGGGTGTCAGGTTTCGGGTGCCGGGTGCTGGCGGGTTGAAGACCACCAGCACCCAACATCTGGAACCTGGCACCTTCTCTTGCCTTATTCCGGCTTGGTCGTCGGCTTGCGCGTCGGCGGAGTGGCGCGCGGGATGTCGTCTTCGAGGATGGGGGCGAGCGCTTCGGTCTCGTCCTGCGGCTTGAGCTTGGGCGTGCCGCGCAGCGCGGGCGGGAGTTTGGGGCGTGGGACTTTGACCGTGGCGACGGCGTCGGTGCGCTTGAGAATGGTTCCGCCGCGGCCCGCGACCCACGCCGCAGTGCCGCCGCGATAGGCCGCGCCGAAGAGCGCGGCGCTCGTTACGGTCGGCTGGATGCCCCACTCCTCGCCGCCGTTTCTGGTCTGCAAAACACGCCCCTGGTCGCCGACGACCAACACGTCGTCGCGCGTCGCGGCGGCCACCGAATAGAGATTGACCTTGACGCCTGACTCCTGATCCTTCCAACTCTTGCCCGCGTCGTCCGTGCGCAGAATGATGCCGCGCTCGCCGACGACGTAGCCGCGTCCGCCTTCCGTAAACGTCAAACCGTAGAGCCACTCCTTCGCGTGCAGCTCGACGCGCGCCCAGGTCTCGCCGCCGTCCTCCGAGCGCAGAAGCGTCCCCGAAGAGCCGACGGCGACCGCAGTCTTCTCGTCCGCGTAGGCCACGGCTTCGAGCCAGTTCTGCGTGCCCGACGACTGTCGGCTCCAGGTCTCGCCGCCGTCGTCCGTCTTCAGGATGCGCCCGCGCGCGCCGACCGCGAGTCCGCGCTTCGCGTCGAAGAACGAGACGCCGAACAAGTCTTCGTCGGCGTCAACCGCCACGCGCTCCCAGGTCAGCCCGCCGCTCTGCGTGCGCAGCAGCGTCCCCTTCTCGCCGACGACGAACCCTTCGGTCTCGTTGACGAAGAAGACCCCGAACAGGCGCGAGGTCGTGTTCGAGAACCTGAGCGTCCAGCGGCGGCCAGCGGAAGAGGTGTAGAGTATGCGACCGCGCGAGCCGACGGCCCAGCCATGCTCGCCGTCGAGGAAGAAGATGTCGGCGAGGTCGTCGCGCCCACCCTCGGTCAGACGCCGCCACTCGATGCCTCCGTCGTCCGTGCGCAGAATGAGTCCGTCTCGGCCCGCGGCCCATCCCGTGTTCTCGTCGACGAAGAAGACGGCGGCGAGGCGCGGGCCGGTCTTCACGCTCACGGGGAACCACAGCTCGCCGCCGTTGCCGGTTGTTAAGACCTGACCCTCGTCGCCCGTCACCCAGCCGTGCTGTTCGTCCGCGAAGAAGACCGAGAGGAGGTCTGTGTGCAGAACGGTCTCCACGCTCTTCCAACTCTCGCCGCCGTCCTCCGTCCGGTAGATCATGCCGCCCAGGCCGACGGCGACGGCCCTTTGCGCCGTGCCCGCAAACGCGACCGACGTGAACGACAGGTCGGTTTTGACCGAGCGGTCGAGCCAGGTCGCGCCGCCGTCGCGCGTGACGACGAGCGTGCCCGCGTCGCCCACGGCCACGCCGTCGGTTGCGTCGGCGAACGAGACCGAGTAGAGGTGCGCCCGCACGCCCGACGCCTGCGGCGTCCAGGTCAATCCGCCGTCCGCGGTCTTCACGACCTGCCCGTAACTGCCGACGGCCCACCCGTGCAAGGCGTCCGGCGCGAACGCCACGCTGAAGAGATGATCCTTCACGCCCGTCTGCCGCACGATCCAGCGACGGCCTCCATCCTGCGTCGTCAACGCCTGCCCGCGCGCGCCCACGGCGACCGCGACGCGCGTGTCCCTGACGAACAGGCCGTAGAGCGGCGCATTCGTCAAAGCGTGCTGCTCCTCCCAGCGGAAGCCTCCGTCTATCGTGCGCAGGATGACGCCATCCGCGCCGACGGCCCAGCCCGTATGTTTGTCCGGGGCGAACCGCACGGCGTAGATGGCGTTCCCCTGCGGCAGAGGGTTCTGCCAAAGCCAGGGCTGCGCCGACTGCCGCGCGACAACCATCGAGGCCGCCGCGCACACGACCACACACGCGAGGCACACAAGCCACGCGCGCGCACGTGCCGTCTCTGGAGCCTTGGCACACATAGAAAGTGCGGTGCGGTCGGGAAGGAGATTTTAGCCCGTGGGCGCTGGCTTGGCTAATGGGCGGGA
>JALZHC010000793.1:1659-2622 GCA_030914105.1 Acidobacteriota bacterium | reverse complement strand
ACCTCGGAGTCTGTGCGCTACGCCAACGAGCGACACCAGTTCGGAAAGCCCATCTCCTCTTTCGGCGCAATCAAGCGCAAGCTCGCCGAGATGGCCGTGCGCACCTGGGTCGGCGAGGCGATGATCTACCGCACGCTCGGACTCATCGAGTCGGCCATCAACGCCACAGCCGACTCGGCAGACGCAGAATCGAAGCTGCGCGCGATTGAGGAGTACGCCGCCGAGTGCTCGGCCATTAAAGTCTCGCTCTCGGAATACTGCGACTTCGTGGCCGACGAGATGGTTCAGATTTACGGCGGCTATGGCTACTCGGCTGACTACCCGGCGGAGCGCGCCTACCGCGACTCGCGCATCAACCGCATCTTCGAGGGCACGAATGAGATCAACCGCATGCTCATCCCAGGCATGCTCATGCGCCGCGCCGTCGCGGGCAAGCTGGCGCTGCTGCCCGCCGCGCAAGGTCTGATGGACGAGATTCTCTCGCCGTCACTTCCTTCGCTCGAAGAGGACGAGTCGGTGCTCGCGGCGGAAGCGAAGCTCGCGCGAAACGCGAAGAAGGTCGCGCTGATGGTCTTGGGCACGGCGGCGCAGAAGTACATGACGGCGCTCGCCGAAGAGCAGGAGGTCTTGCTTGGCGCGTCGAACATCATCATGGACGTGTACGCGATGGAGTCGGCCATCCTGCGCGCGCAGAAGCTCGCCGCCGCGCGAGGCGAGGAGCAGGCGGCGCTCTACCTCGACATGGTTCGCGTCTTTTGCAACGACGCGGTCGAGCGCGTCGAGGCCGAGGCCAGGAACACGCTTGCGGCCATCGCCGAAGGCGACGAGCTGCGCACGCTCCTCGCCGCGCTCAAGCGCTTCACAAAGCACACGCCCTCGAACACGGTCGCCGCCCGCCGCCGCGTCGCCGACGCGATGATTAAGGCGAACCGATACATCTACTAAAAGTCTGGAGTCTGGAGT
>JALZHC010000793.1:0-1649 GCA_030914105.1 Acidobacteriota bacterium | reverse complement strand
GTCAAAAGCCTTTCGCTTCTGATTTAAGACTCCAGACTCCAGACTCCAGACTCCAGACTTTTATGAAGATCATCCCCATCTCGCTCCCGACGCCCTTCTACGTGGGGCCGGTCAACGTCTACCTCGTCGCCGAGGAGCCTGTGACTTTGATAGACACGGGGCCGAAGACGAAAGAGGCTTTGGAGGCTCTGAAGGAAGGGCTGCGGAAGGCTCGCTTTCGCGTCTCAGACATCCGGCGGATAGTTCTCACGCACGCGCACGAGGATCACTGCGGCCTGGCGAAGCAGTTGCGCGACGAGGCGAAGGAGGCCGAAGTCTTCGTCCACGGCTGGGAGACGGGCCACCGCTCCGGTCGTCTGGAATACGAGGAGCACCGTCGTCTGTTGGAGCGCGCGGGCGTGCCCCCGGCAGAGATCAAACAGATGCGACGGATGTATGAAGGAGTGCGCCAGTACGCCGACGCGCTCGAAGACGGCGAGCACGCAGAGCTGGTGGACGAGGAGGAGTTAAAGTTCGGGCGCGGTGCCCTGCGCGTCGTCCACACGCCCGGCCACACGCCCGGCTCCTGCTCCTTCCTGCGCGAGGCCGACCGCACCGTCATCGCCGGCGACTGCGTTTTGAAGCGCATCACGCCCAACCCCGTTCTCTCGCCCGACCCCGTTGACCCCACGCGCCGCTTCCGCTCGCTCGCCGAGTACCTCGTCAGCCTCGCGCGCCTGCGCTCGCTTCATCCGACGCTCGTCTACGGCGGCCACGGCGACCCCGTCAACGACTACGAAGAACTCTTCAACCGCTACCTGCGCGCAATTAACGAACGCCAGGCGGAAGTCATCCGCCTCATCCCCAAACAGGGCGCGACCGCCTGGGACATCGCCCTCGAACTCTTCCCCGACGCGGGCGACGTGCACCGCTTCCTCGCCACGAGCGAAGCGGTCGCACACCTCGACCTCGCACACTCCGAAGGCAAGCTCGCCGTCGAGATGAGCGGCGAAGGGCGCGAAGTCTACCGCAAGCCTTAGCCGCGGCTGGAGAGATTTGCGTTCAAGATAAGCCGAGTAATAAAGGTCAGTAGGGGCGCGAAGTCTTCCGCGCGCCGTCGTCAGGCGGTCGTCGCGTGCGTCCGGCGCAGCCTCTCCATGATCTCTTCGGCGACTTCGAGGGCCGTGCGGTCTTCCGTCTCGACCGGCTCGCCGAAGTGCGGGTCGCGGTGCGCCTCCACACACTCCTCTGTCCGGCGCGCGAGCCACTCCGACCCCGGCCCTTCAAGTTTACTCCCGCGCGACGCGAGCCGCCTCCTAATGGTCGCCAGACTCGCCCTCAGGCAGAACGTCCTCACTTCGGGGTCGAAGCGGCGGATGCCCGCCGACACCTCTGCGAAGTATGCGCGGCTGCTGAAGGTCATGGGGACGATCACGGGGCCGCGTGCGGCCAGACGAAACAGCCGCGCGCCCGCGACCGCGGAGCTGCGCCACAACTCTATGTTCTGGAAATCGTCCGACCCGGAACCCTTCAATCTCACCCAACCCGGCAGACGCATCAGCAACAGGCCGGCCCATTCGGGATCGAAGATCACGCTCCCGCGCAACTGACGGCGCAGCAGCCTCGCCACCGTAGTCTTACCCACGCCGAACGACCCGTTGAGCATTATG
>JALZHC010000210.1 GCA_030914105.1 Acidobacteriota bacterium | reverse complement strand
ACCGTGTCCTTCCTCTCTAACTTGCCCCAGCCGACGAGCGCGCCGCGCGCCGCGGCGAAGATCGAGCGCACCATCACCGTGTACATCACCTGCCGGTAGCCGAAGCGCTGGAGGAAGAGCCACCACAGAAGGCTCCACTGCTCCTTCTTCTCCAGCGCGAAGGCGAAGCCGGCGGCCACCCAGTCGACGGCGAGGAAGAGCGCGTAGTAGAAGGCGACCTGCTTGAAGTTGAAGACCGCGTACTGCGAAGGGTGTTCGAGCCGCTCCAACGCAGCGGCCACGAACGTCCACAGGAACATCAAGTCCATCAGCGGCGAGATGAGCGGGAAGAGAATCTGGAAGACCCAGACGTTCGGCATCGCCACCATGCCGAGCGTGCCGTGGCGCGGCAGAAAGAGCGCGCTCTTGTGCTTCCAGAGACACTGGAGCGTGCCGAACGACCAGCGGAAGCGCTGACGGAGAAGCCCGCGGAAGGTGTCGGGCGCTTCCGTCCAGGCGACCGCTGTCTCCTCGTAGCCGACGTGGTAGCCGAGCTTTCGCACCCGCATCGTCAAGTCCTGATCCTCGGCCAGAGTGTCGGGACTGAAGCCGCCCGCGCGTTCGAGCAATCCGCGGCGCCACGCGCCGACCGAGCCGGGGACGACCGTGATGCAGTTCAGACTTGAGAAGGCGCGGCGGTCGAGGTTCTGCGAGGTGACGTATTCGAGCGCCTGCCAGCGCGTGACGAGGTTGATGCGGTTGCCGACCTTCGCGTTCCCGGCGACCGCGCCGACCGTGGGGTCTGCGAAGCGGCGGGCGAGCGCGCGCATCGTCTGCGGCTCGAAGACCGTGTCGGCGTCAAGGCCGATGACGACCTCGCCGCGCGCGAGCGCCAGGCCGTAGTTCAAAGCCTCTGCCTTCCCGCCGTTCTCCTTGCGGAAGAGGCGCACGCGCGGCTCTTGTTGGAAACGCGCGGCGACCACTTCGCTCGTGCGGTCGGGCGAGCCGTCGTCGACGACGATGATCTCGAACTCGCTGTAATCGGAGGCGAGAAGGCTCTCGATGGTCTTCGCGATGACGCGCTCCTCGTTGTAGGCGGGAACGACGACCGAGACGAAAGGCTCGTAAGTCTCGCCCGCGTGCGTCAGCTCGCGCCGCCGCGAGCGAAGGCGTTGGGCGAGGGCAAGCGCGCCGATGATGACGAGGCGTCCGATGCCGAGCGCGATGCCGATGATGAAGGCCCAGCGCATGAGCCAGCCGCCCGTGCTGAGCAGGTAGAACGTGATGGCGTTCGAGCGCGCGAAGAGGTCGTGGCGCTCGTGGACGGCGGGCATCGTCTGCGCCTGGGTGAGTCCCGCCAGCTCTGAGACGGTGACGAAACGGTAGCCGCGCGCGCGCAAGGTCTCGATGATACGGGGCAGCGCCTCGACCGTCTGAGCGCGGTTGCCGCCGCCGTCGTGCAGCAGCACGACCTGACCGCGCACGTCCGAGTCGTCCGTCTGGTTCGTGACGCCGTCCACGGTGCGCTTGACGATCTCGTCCGCGCCGGGCGTGGCCCAGTCGTCCGGGTCAACGTGCAGCCCGACCGTCACGTAGCCGAGTTGGCGCGCGCGCACGACCGGCTCGACTTCGTCGGGCGTCGTCGGCTCGGCGTCTCCGAAGTAGGGCGGGCGGAAGAGTATGGTCGAGCGGCCCGTGAGCGACTCGATGAGTCTCTCGGTCGCCGTCAGCTCAAGGTCTGTGACGCGGCCCGGTATCTCGCCGAGGTTCGGGTGCGTGTAGGAGTGGTTGCCGATGTCGTGCCCCTCGGCGACGATGCGCCGGACGAGCTGCGGGTTCTCCTGTCCGTACTCGCCGATGATGAAGAAGGAGGCGGGCACGTGCTCCTCACGAAGTATGTCGAGGACGCGCGGCGTCCAGGTGGCGTCGGGGCCGTCGTCGAAGGTTAAGGCGACGAGGCCGGGGCGGTCGCCCGTGCGCTGGATGACGTAGCTCGAAGGCGTCTGCGTGTAGCGCTCGGAGGCGACGAGGCCCGTCGCGTCGTCAACCTTAAGCTCGCGCGTGCCGTCCTTCGGCTCGGCTGTGACTTGTAGGATTTCGCCCGTGCCCTCGAAGTCTATATCGTAGCCGTAGCGTATGTCGCGCAAGCTTCCGGGGTCGGACGCCTCTTGCGCCGACGCGCCGAAGACCTTCCAGAGCGAGGGGTCTTCCGAGCCGAGACGCCAGAGCGCGAAGCCCGCCGGACGGAACTGCGCGGAGGCGCGCATCTGGTTGTAGACCGTCACGGCGTCGAGGAACCAGACGGAGTGGCGCGAGCCGTCTTCCTCTTCGTAGTCGAAGTGCGGGTTGCGCGTCGCCGGGTCGAACTTAATCTCGGCCTCGGAGTCGCGCGCCGAGAGCACGGCCTCCTGGAAGGTGACTTCCGGAGCCTCGCCTCCGGCGCTCGTCCAGTCGTAGCCGTAGTTGCCGACGCAGACGATTGTCTTCGCGGGGTCAAGCTCGCGCATGCGGCGCGCGAGAATCTGCTCGAACCAGCCTTGCGCCGAGATCGAGCCGGGCGCGCTCGAAGCCCAGTGCTGGTCGTAGGCCATGAGCATAAGGTAGTCGGTAACTTCCGAATAGGCGCGGTAGTTCCAATCGGGGTTGTCGAACGGCACGGCCTGCGCGACCGCCAGTCCGCGCGATTGGAAGGCCGCGTGCAACTCCTGCATGAACTTGTAGAGGTTCGACTGCGAGGCGGTCGGCACCTCTTCGAGGTCAATCGTGACGCCGCGGAACTTGTTCTCGTCAACCGTCTTCAAGAGAGCGTTGATGAGGCGCTGGCGCGAGTCCTCGGTCGAGACGGCGCGCGCAAGCAACTGCGGGTTCCACTGCTCGTTGCGGTAGTTCTGCACGAGCGGAAGGATGGGCATCCCCGGACGCTCGCGCCGCACGAAGTCGAGCGCCTTCGGGTCGATATCTTTGGAGAGCGGGTCGTCGCCGTCCTTCAGACGAATCCATTCGGGGACGAGCCAGTCGAGGTTGTTGACGTTGCCCTTCAGAGACGCGTAGCTCGAATCGTCCCAGTTGACGTAGAAGCCGACGGCCAAGGGCCTCCCCGCGGGCACGAGCGGCATGGGGGCGACGGCCTGCGCGTCTGTGCCTGGCGCGGGCCGCGCCTCGTTTTCGTCGGCGGTATGCGCGGCCTGGCGCTCGCTCGCGGGCGTGACAACGCGCCCGAACTCGTCCCTCTGCTGCGTCTGCGTGGGGGAAGCGTCGGCCTTCCGGGTCGAAGCCGAGTCCGTTTGGGTCGAAGTCGAGTCCGACGCTTGCGCCTGAGAGTTCGAGGCGGCGGACGTTTGCGCCTGAGTGTTCGAGGCGTCGGGCTGCGCTGCGGCCTGAGCCTGGGCGGGTGGCGGCGTCACCTGCATCTGCGATGGGCGGCGCGCGGGGATGACCTTCGTCGTCTTGAGCGTCTTCTTCAACTCGTCGGCGGCGCGCGCGGCCTTTTCTTCGGCGCGCGTGAGCGACGGAGTCGGCGTGGGCTGCGGGGTGGCGTCGGCGCGCGGCGCGTTGTGCGAGTACTGGCGCAGGTTGAGCTGCGGAAGTACGGGTTTGACGAGGACGCTGACGATGAAGACTGCGGCCAGCGCCGTGGCCGCGACGGCCAGAGCGAGCCAGGTGCGGCGCACGCGCTTCCAGCGCCGCCCCTGCGGGTCGTAGAAGATTTGTGATTCGGGGGATGACATCTTATTTACAGCGACGGACAAACGCTTCACACTCCTTCGGCCACACGGCGGGCCACAGGGTTCGGAGTGCAACGCGCGTTCCACCCGCCGCGAAAGGGGACTCCGGCGAACTGAATTTTCCCTTGGATAAAAAGCCCGATTTAAAGGGCATCCGACGAGGCGTGACTCGTACCTTCGCGGAACTTAAAGCACTGCGGCGGCCTGACCCGCGCGCGCCTGTGGCGCTCTTGCTCCCGGCGGCAAATGTGTCACACCGCCCACGGCCTCCGTGCGAGTTTCACTTGAGCTTCCGGGGCCGTCGAGGACTCGAAGACAAGAGGCCGCGAGATTGTAAAGCACAAACCCCGAATTCCGAAACCCCCGCCGCCCCTTTGCCGCAAACCCTCGCGGCCCTTTGCCACACGCCGCGCGCGCGGACGATAATCGCGGCCCGACACCGACGGCGAACTGCTTTGATGCCGCCGGCCCTTCCCAAGTTACCCGGAGGCCCAAGCCTGTGAGCAAACATCGAACGACGGCGCGTCTTCTCATCGCCTGTCTCGTCTCCTTCGCGCCCCTGTTCGTCTCTACGGCGCGCGTCCTGCCGCGCGGCGCGGAGGCGAAGGCCGCGCCGGACAGACAGAGAATCAACGCGCCCGACAAACAGTGGATGGCCGCGCGCGTGCGCACGGAGTTCCTTCACGCCTGGGCCGGCTACAAGAAATACGCCTGGGGTCACGACGACCTGCGCCCGCTCGCGAAGACCCCGCACGACTGGTACGGACAGCCGCTCCTGCTGACGCAGGTGGACGCGCTCGACACGCTCATCCTCATGGGCCTGAAGGACGAGGCCGCGAGCACGAAGGACTACATCGTCCGCAACCTCTCCTTCGACCGAGACGCATACGTCCAGAACTTCGAGGTCACGATCCGTCTGCTCGGCGGCCTTCTCTCCGCATACCAGCTCACGGGCGACAGGCGTCTCCTTCATCTGGCCGAGGATTTGGGTAACCGTCTGCTCCCCGTCTTCGACTCGCCGACGGGGTTGCCGTACCGCTTCGTCAACCTGCGGACGGGCAAAGTCCAGGGCCTGGAGACGAACCCGGCGGAGGCCGGCACGCTGCTGATTGAATTCGGCACGCTCGCACGCCTCACGCGCCGCCCCGTCTTCTACGAGAAGGCCAAGCGCGCGCTCGTCGAGGTCTACCGGCGTCGCTCGCCGCTCGGCCTCGTCGGCACGCACATCAACGTCGAGACGGGCGCGTGGACTGACCCGGACAGCCACGTCAGCGGCGAGATTGACAGCTACTACGAATACCTCCTGAAGTGCTGGCTCCTCTTCGGCGACGAGGACTGCAAGCGCATGTGGGACGAGTCGCACGCCGCCGTCAACAAGTACCTCGCCGATGAGGTGGACGGCCAGCTCTGGTACGGCCACGCGGACATGAACACAGGGAAACGCACGGCCACAACCTTCGGCGCGCTCGACGCCTTCCTCCCGGCCGTGCTCGCGCTCTCCGGCGACCGCGAACGCGCGAAGCGTCTGCAAGAATCTGCCTTCCGCATGTGGACTGTGAACGGGATCGAGCCGGAGGTTTTCAACTACCGGACGATGCAGGTCGAGTACGCCGGGTATCCTCTGAGGCCGGAGATCGTCGAGTCGGCCTACTATCTCTACCACTACACGCGCGACCCCGCATACCTGCGCATGGGCGAGACGATGTTTGAAGACTTCGTGAAGTTCTGCCGCACGGATGAAGCCTACGCGGGACTCAAAAGCGTCGTCACGAAGGAGAAGGCCGACACGATGCACAGCTTCCTCTTCGCCGAGACCTTCAAATATTTCTACCTTCTCTTCGCGCCGCCCCGGACGCTCGCCTTCGACAGGGTCATCTTCAACACCGAGGCCCACCCGATCAGAAGGACTTGGTAACTCTTCAGAAAGGGCGGCGGGCGGGTTGAAACCGGCGAGTGGAGATTAGGGGCTGCGCTCGCGCCAGGCCGCGCGCCGCGACTCGTAATCTTTAATCTGCGACTCGTGCCGGAGCGTGAGGCCGATGTCGTCCAAGCCTTCGAGCAGGCAGCGGCGGCGGAACTCGTCCATCTCGAAGCGTGCGGAGAATCCGTGTTCGTCCCTCACCTCGCAGCGCTCAAGGTCAACCGTCAACTTGTAACCTTCCATCTCGCGCGCGCGCCGCGCAAGCTCCGCGACTTCGGCCTCCGGCAGACGGACGGGCACGATGCCGTTCTTCATGCAGTTGTTCATGAAGATGTCGGCGAACGAAGGCGCGACGACGGCGCGGAAGCCGTAATCGAGCAGCGCCCACGGCGCGTGCTCGCGCGACGAGCCGCAGCCGAAGTTGCGCCCGGCGATGAGCACGGACGCGCCCGCGTAGCGCGGCTCGTTTAAGACGAACGAAGGGTCGGGCGTGCCTTCGGCCGTGTAGCGCCAATCATAAAAAAGGAACTCGCCGAAGCCGGTGCGCTCCACGCGCTTGAGAAACTGCTTCGGGATGATCTGATCCGTGTCGACGTTCGGGCGCGCGAGCGGCGCGGGCGTGCCCGTGTGTGTGCGAAATGGAAGCATAAGAGAAGTGATGAGTGATAAGTGATGAGTGATGAGTGAAGAAGAGCGACGGCTTTTCTTATCACTTATCACTCATCACTTATCACTTGAATTTCCAGTTGCGCACGTCCGTGAAGTGGCCCGCGACGGCGGCGGCGGCGGCCATCGCGGGGCTGACGAGATGCGTGCGCCCGCCCTTACCT
>JALZHC010000209.1 GCA_030914105.1 Acidobacteriota bacterium | reverse complement strand
CCACTTCATCCTTCATCCTTCCGCCTTCATCCTTATCCTTTCGTCGCCAGCGTTCCGTTGAGGGGTGCGCTCGCTGTGGTGTCGCGCTCGCCGAGCGGGGCGAGGTCGCCTGTGACCTGACGCACGACCTGGAGGACGCGCCCCACGTCCGAGGGGCGGAGGCGCGAGTAGACCGGAAGCTGAAGCGCCTTCTCGGTCGCCTCAGCGCCGGGGCACGCGGCGGCGAACTCTCGGAAGAGAGGAAGCGCCGAGCAGACATCGACGTGCGTCGTCTCGAAGTCAACGCCGCGGCGTATGGCGCGGCGGCTGGCGAGCGCGGGGTCGGAGGCGTAGATGCAGTATTGATAGTAGACGTGCTCCACGTCCGAAGGCACGCGCGGCGTCCGCAGGCTGCGGCAGTTGGAGAGTCCGCGCGTGTATTGCGCGGCGTGGCGGCGCGAGCGCGCGTTGAACTCGTCGAGGTGCGCTAGTCCGCGCAGGCCGAGGAGGGCCTGCGCGTTCGAGTAGCGACGGCGGTACATGCGCGGGAAGGGGTCGAGCGGGCGAATCTTCTCCCAGACGAAGCGCGAGAGGTCGTAGTGGCCGAAGAGCGATGCGACGGCCTGGAGCGGAAAGCCCCAGAAGGTGAAGCCGCGCGGGCTGACGCCGACGCGCGAGGCGAAGCCTCCGGCGAAGCGCTTGATTAAGTCGCCGGAGGTCTGCAAAGGCTCGGCCTCGGCCTGCTCGCGGACGCGCGCGGCCAGCCCGGCGTCGTTCGTCATCGCCATGCCGCCGCCGTAGGTGTTGATGCCCTTGAGCATCTGGAAGCTGAAGAAGGAGGCCGCGCCGAAGGTGCCGACCAGCCTGCCGCGATAGCGCGCGCCCGCGGCCTGCGCGCAGTCTTCGATGACGAAGAGGTCGTGCCTTTCGGCGACGCGCATGACCTCGCTCATGTCGCAGGGCTGGCCATAGAGGTGTGTGGGGACGATTGCGCGCGTGCGCTCGGTTATCGCCGCTTCTATCTTCGAAGCGTCGAGGTTGAAGGTCGTCGGGTCAACGTCCACGAAGACGGGGCGCAGTCCCGCGCGGCGAGCCATTTCAGGCACGACCCAGAAGGTGAGCGCGGGGAAGATGATCTCGCTGCCCGCGGGTAGGTCGAGCGCGCGCAGGATGTAGTAGAAGGCCATGCGCCCGAAGGGGGCCGCGACGGCGTGATCCATGTAGTGGTAGGCGGCGAAGCGGCTCTCGAACTCCGTGACCGCCGGGCCTTCGACCGCCTCGCCGCGGCGGAAGGCCGCGACGACTTCCCGTTCGTCGCCGGGCACGGAGCGGACGCCATAGCGCGCGATGGTGCGCAGCTTCATACCGTCGCCTTCCTCTCGTTGATCCAGGAGCGGTCGAAGTAGTCGTACTTCCGCCAGGTCCACTCGTCGGCCCGCTCGACGATGGGGTGGCGTGCATAACGGTGCATACCGAGGACGTTGAAGAGGCGTGAGGGGCGACCGTAGAAGCGCGAGTAGGCCATGCCGATCATCAGTCGCGCACGTTTCGGAGTCAGGTGCGGGTGGTTGAAGGTCAGTGTGTAGCCGTCGAACTTCTCCCAGTCGGTCTCGAAGACGAGCGGGCGGAGCTGCTTGAACTGCGGCGTGCCCGGATAGGGCGTCAGGATTTTGAAGTTGGCGTAGGTCGTGCCAAGGTCGCAGGCGAAGCGGATGGTCTCCTCGATCATCTCCTCGGTCTCTTGCAGGAAGCCGATGACGTAGAAGGCCGTGGTGACGATGCCAAGCTGCCAGCACAGCTCGACCATGCGGCGCATGTGCTCGTGCGGGATGAAGCGGCGCGCGACCTTCTTCAAGACGACGGGGTCGGGCGACTCGACGCCGAAGGCGATCTCGCGCAGGCCCGCCGCGTGCATCGCGCGGATCAACTCTTCGTCGAGGTCGTCCATGCGCGTCTCGCACTCGAAGGAGAGCCGGAGGCCGCGCGCGCGAATCTCTTCGGCGATGGCCAGGCAGCGCTCACGGTCGAGCGTGAACAAGGGATCGCGGATTTTGACGTGGACGTTCTTGTGGCGGCGCTGCAACTCTTCAAGCTCGGCGACGACGTTGGCGACCGAGCGCGCGCGGAAGCTCGCCGTGATGCGGTGCGGGCAGTAGGTGCAGTGCTCCGGGCAACTGCGGCTCGAAAGCATCGGGACGGCGCGCGTCGGCGCGATGCCCTTGTGGCTCGCGTGGCCGAAGCGCCGCATCTTGATCAAGTCCCAGCGCGGGAAGGGGAGCGAGTCGAGGTCGTCGATTGCGGGACTGACGACGAGGCCGCTCAGGTCTTCGCCGCGCGCGAGGCGGATGGCCGCGGCCTCCGGCTCGCCTTTGAGTGTGAAGTCGCCGAAGCCCTCGAACAGCTCAGGCAGGTGCGTGGCGGGCGCGCCGAAGAACCCAACCCGTGTTCCGCGCGCGCGCGCCGCCGCGCCCCACTCGCGCTCGTGCCTGAAATCGACGAGCGATGTCAGCACCAGCGCGAGGTCTCCCTCCACGGGCCGGTCGTCGCTCGTGAAGACCACTTGGTGCCCTGCCTCCGCGAAGATCGAGGCGAGGTAACCGACGTGTATGCTCGGCAGGTTAAGGAAGACGCTGCGGACGTTCTTGGCGACGCGCGTCCAGATGGAGTCGGCACGGAAGCGGGAGCCGTAGCCGCCCGCGACCGTATCCTTATTCACCATGCCGCCCCTGCCGCGCAGGTCGGCCAGAACTACGACTGACATGAAGCCACTCCGATGCCTGCGCCGTGTCGGGCGGCGGGCGATGCTTAGGATGGGAAATAACTGAAGAGCGTCCGGGAGGTTACCTTGCCGAAGATGAACGGAGGATAAACGCGAGGGTGAGATTTGGTCTGGGCGTGGATTAAAGGTCGTTATCGCTCAGGCCCGCCATCTTCATCAAGTGACGGAGCAGTCCCGTCTTGAGCGCTTGATTGCCGTGGACGGGCACGGACAGCCGGACATCGCTCCCGGCTCTGCCATAGATGTGATGGCTGCCTTGTACGCGCAACAGAGACCAGCCGTGACGCTCAAGAATCTTGGCGAACTCCTTGCCGGAGACCGACCTCATACAGCGATCTCCAACACCCGGTCACTCTCGGCGACCTGTGCTGGCGACACGTCAACGGACAGGCAGCCCTCGACCGCCTCGCGCAAGTTCTTGAGCAACTCTTCAAACGTCTCGCCCTGCGTGGCGCAGCCTGGTATGGCAGGGACTTCCGCCCAGTAGCCGCCTTCCTCCGCCTCATGGACAACGACTTTAATTTTCATGCCTGAATTATACTTTCAAGCAGACTAATGAGGCGAGCATTTAACCCGCCGCCCGATGGTTACACACAATCTAAGCGCAGTAAACAAAGATAAGAGGATTGCTGAGGGCGGTCGGGTTTAATAAGTTGTTAGGCTTCGCCTTCAGTAGAAGATGCTTCTTCAATTATTGTGTTCCAATCTGGCAAAGTAGGAAAATAACTTTTACCATTTAGTTCCACACTGTATGCAAGAGTTTTACCTTCATGTTTTATGTCTATCTCACGATTATCGAAATCACATACGGCTGAATATCTATCAAACACCTGTTCAAAGGCAGGTTGATTGATAAACGTATGTCGGGCATCAGCCCCACCCATACGGCAAGCATAAACAACTGGTGTTCCGACAACCGTAAAATCACCCCCTACCTGAACGATGTGTACCAGTCCATAGTCCATACCTATACCAAGCCCTATATCCTTTAATATAGATATAAAGCAATGCTTATTGGCTTCATAGTAAGCGGTAAAAATGTGGTGGCAATCGCTAGCTGCCTTTATCGCAAAATATCCAGCATCCTTCCCACTATAAAATTCAGGGAAAAAAGCTAAAATTCCATCCCCGGTGAATTTATCAAAGATTCCATAATTCTCTAAGATTACATCCCGCAAGCGGCTTGCTAAAGTAATTATAAATTGAGCATACAACTTAGCCTCACGCGCCTTGAGCATTAATTCCGTTGATCTACGAATATCAATTGACAAAACATACGCATAGCAAGGGGAATCTTGGCTAAATAAAGCCCTGAATTCTGGCGAGGTTAAGAGCTTTTGCTGTGCGGCACTTCCCACACGATTTAGAAGGTGAGACAGGTTCTGTTTTTCACCTAAAGTTTCAAGCTTACTTTCCAAGTCCCGAATTTGTTTTTCTTTTTGTTCAGAATCAGCTTTCTGCTCAAGAAGCGTCTGTGCTTTCTGATGAATTTCTGATCTAAGTTTGTTTATTTCAGACTCAAGTTCGCTAACTTGCGGTGGTCTATCAGTCTTAAGAAGAAGATTCGAGATTTTGTGGCTAAATATAGTTCTCGCGTCACGTAAATCTTCCGGGTCATCAGGAGTGAGATCTATTGCCATAGCTTTATTCTTCTACTAATACTAGGGTATCGGCTGCAATTAGAAGCTTAACTGTTATTCGACCGCAACGCTTGCCGGATAATACCCAGAATCCCAACATTATCAAGCAGTTTTTAGTTGATAACTACGCCGCCGCCCGCGAGTCGGAGTTGAACTGGCGCGGTGACTGCTTCCAGCCTTCGATTCAGTCAAACAAGCTGAGAAACATGCCCCCGCGCGCCCTGGCCCGGCGATCCGACCGGCCCATTCTGTTCTCAGGGGTTTATAAGTACCTTTCCTTGATCACTCCCGTGTGGTGCCGTGCATGCCCGATGATGAAGTAACCTATCGCGCGGGCCGTCATCGGATGAGTTACGATGTTACAAGGCAACTTACTTTGAGCACCTGTGAGATGCTCGAACAGCCGCTCGGTCGCTGCGCGAACAGTCTTAAATTCTGAAATCAAGCTTTCCATTGTCCGCGCGGTAACGTCGACGCCTCTCGCGTACAATTCTTCATCCATGCGGTAGTGCGGCGTAGACGCGTCGCCTCTGGCCGCCGCAAGCGCCCGGTAAGAAAATACTCTTTCGGTATCAATGATGTGCATGAGAATCTCTTTGACCGTCCATTTACCTTCTGTATACCGATAGTCGTGTTTTTCGCCCGGCACCGCTTCAAAGAAGCTGGCCGTTTCCGTCGAGTTCTGCGCCAGCAGGCTCAGATACTCACCTTCCGGCACGAGGTCAAAGTACATTTGATAGGCCGCCGCGTACTCGCCCGCCTTCGGCCTCTGGATGGAGTTATCTTCCATACGAATTTCGGCGACACCTCCGACTTGATGAGACGCCTGCCTCTCAGATGAAAGGAGCCTAACAGAAGTGCTCTAGTGCGTCACGGGCAGGGTGGCGACGAAGGTGCTGCCGGTCGGGCCGGAGCGTTGGAGGTCGAGTGTGCCGTGGTGGACTTCGGCGATCCAGCGGGCGATGGAGAGGCCGAGGCCGGCACCGCTGCCCGCGCCGTTCGAGTCGGCGCGCGAGCGCGACTTGTCCACGCGGTAGAAGCGCTCGAAGATTTGCGCGCGCGCCTCAGGGGGTATGCCGGGGCCTGTGTCGGAGATGGAGACGGCGTGGCCCGCGGGCACGCGTTCGAGGCGCGCCGAGACCGTGCCGCCCGGCGGCGTGTACTTGATGGCGTTGTCTAAGAGGTTGAGGATCATCTGGCGCAGAAGCCCCTCGTCGCCGACGTAGGGCGTCTCCTCAAGTCGCCCGGCTTCGACCCTCAAGCCTTTGCGCGCGCCCAAGACCTCGGCGGCGCGGATGGTCTCGGCCAGAAGCTCGTCGAGGCGGAAGCGTTCGCGTCGAGGGGCGAGGCGGCCCGTGTCTGCGCGCGCGAGCGTGAACATGTCTTCGACAATGCGGGTGAGGCGCTGCGCCTGCTCGTCAACGACCTTGAGGGCGTCGCGGTACTCGCCCTCTTCGCGCCCGTCCCGCTCCAGCGTGACGCCGGTCGCGGTGCGCATCACCGAGATGGGCGTGCGCAGCTCGTGCGAGGCGTCGGCCATGAAGCGGCGCTGGAGGTCGAAGGAGCTGTTGAGGCGTCGCAGCAATCCGTTGAAGGTCTCGGCGAGCAGGCCCAGCTCGTCGCGCGGGTTGACGACCGGAAGTCTTTGTTCGAGGTTCTCGGCGCTGATGCGGCGCGCGCGCTCCGTCATCTCCGCGACGGGCGCGAGGCTGCGGCGCGCGAGGAACCAGCCGCCGAGGCCCGCGCCGACGAGCGCGAGCGGGACGGCCAGGTAGAGCGTGAGGCGGATGGAGGCCATCTCGCGCGTCACGAGGTTGAACGAGCGGCTGATGACGATGAGGTAAGCCCTGCCCGACGGCGCAACGTCCACGCGTCGGACGCCGACCCTGCGCCCGGAGTCGTCCGTGTAGAGCGCGCCCTCGCCCGCGCTGGTTTGCGCGCCGCGCGGCAGACGCGCGTGGATGTCGCCGAGCGCGGGATTCTCGGCGACGAGGCGGCCTCCCGCGTCGAAGACGGCGGCGGCCTCGCGCGGGCCGATGTGCTCTTCGAGCGCTTCGGCGGCGGCCTGCGCCTC
>JALZHC010000208.1 GCA_030914105.1 Acidobacteriota bacterium | reverse complement strand
GCGTGGGCCGCGAGACGCAGATCGTGCCCCTCGCCACCGTCCGCAGCGCCTGCGACCGCGTGCTCAAGCTGCGCGGCAGCGCGCCGCGGCCCTGGCTCGGCGTGCGCGGTGAGGCCGCGGCGCAGACTCCGCGATCAATCCGGGAGGCGCCCGGCCTGAGTCCCGAAGCCGCGCCGCCGATGAGCTTGAAGGGCCGGCAGGGCGTCGTCCTCACTTCGGTCGCGCCCGGCACGCCCGCTTCGCGCGCCGGCCTGCGGCCCGGCGACGTGATCGCGCGCGTCGGCACGCGCGACGTGCGCAGCGTCGAAGACCTCTCCGTGACGCTCGACGAAGAGGGCGTCGGCTCGACCGTCGAGTTCACTGTGCTGCGCGCCTTCGAGTCCGCGCCGCTCAAGCTCAACGTGCAGTTGCAGGGCGCGCAGAACCCCGCGCTCGCCACGGCGCTTTCCGAAGAGCGTGCCGCGCGCGAAGCCCTCCTCTCGCTGCGCAGGGAGTTCAGGGCGATTCAGGCACAGGTTGGCGGCACGGGCGGTGCGCTGCCCACGGACAACGCCGCGGCACTGGCGCAACTCTCCGAGCGCGTGCGCGAAGCCGAGAAGCAGTTCGACCGCGTCCTGCCGCTCGTCGCCGAAGCGGAGATGCGCGCCACGATGAGCCGAGGTTTCGCGGCGGCGAGCATCCCCGGCCAGCCCTTCGCGCCGTTCGCGCCCGCGCAGGTTTCCACGCCGCTGCCGGCCTACGGCCTGCACGCCATCGCCCTGACGGGCCGTGGCGCGGCGCGGCTTCGCGCGCACGGCGGCATGCTCGTCGTCGCCGTGCGCCCCGAAAGCCCCGCGGCGCTCAGCGGGCTGCGCGCGGGCGACGTGATCGAGACCGTCAACGGCGCGGACTTCAGCCGCCTCGAACTCCGACGCCTGCCCACGACCTTCGACGCAGCGCCCGTCACGCTCGGCGTCGTCCGCGACGGACGCCCCCTGACAGTCAAGTTTTCTCTGGCCGGAGACGGACAAAAATAAAAGGGTTGTGATTAAGAGTTATCTCAGAGCGAGTTCAATAGAATCTGTGGGAAGTCAGAGGGTTTCGAGCGGCTCTAAAAAATAAATTGACACGACCTCAAATGGGTGTATCATGCCGGCGCTGTCAGGATGTGTGACGTAGTACCCCGAAGTACACCTTACGTCATTTACCCATCAACGCTAACGATCAAGCGGTTATTGCGCCATCGGTGTCTCTAACTCCGGTGGTCATATGTAACCCAAGTGCGTTGGCTGTACATCCCCAACGCGATCCCTTCCCCCGTCCGCTCAATCTCTAAGGAGACCCACCATGATCAAGCGCTTCCTGACTCTAGTATCGCTGTCTACACTTCTGCTCGCATCCACCCCGTCAACCCCGACAATTAAAGCCTTCCCGCGCGGCGGACAAAAATCGTCCGACGCGCAAGCCAGGGCCAGGGTGGAGCACACGCTCCAAGAAGCGGGCAAGAGCGCGACCTACGACCAGGCGGGCCGCGTCAAGAAACTAACCCTTGCCGTCTCCGACAACAAGAACGTCAGCTTCAGTTTCGTCTACGATGAGCGGGGCCGCGTCCAGTACATCGTCCAGGAGGACGGCACCAGGATGCAGCTCAAGTATGACAGTGCGGGGCAATGGCAGGGCGTCATCTTCCCTGACGGCGGTAGCATGACGCTGGAGAGAGATCGAGCGGGGAACGTCATCGGGCTTCATACGGAGAAGCCCGCCGGCCATAAGACTTCACAACTCAATGGTGCCGGCACTCACGGCGCTCGGCTCCGTAAGGCATCGGCGGCGTTGTTTGATGATTGCAAGGCGGCTGTGGACCGGGCAACAGATGCTGCCATAGGCGCGGCCATCGCTTGTTTACCGGGGCCGAGTGCCGTCTGTGCAGCCGCAGTTGCTTGGGCGGCCTACACGGGCTACCTGGCCTATAAAGCCTGCGGTGGTGGCGACGCCATGCTTGAGGAGGAGGCGTATTAGGGCGCTCTGATTTGGCCCGGCGGCGGGCTAAAAGATATTTCCAACTCCTGCCGCCGGGCCAGCGCATTGTCGCAATTTACGCTTAATCTCTCCCAGCGTCGTAAGTTTGTCGATAGGCTCTCCTCATCAAAATTAAATAAGAGGGTGATGCTATGAGCTTCGTGAATAGAACGGCCAGCGGTCTTCTCTTGTGCGTCACGCTGGGGTTAACGGTGCTCGCTCAAGGCGCTCAGAGTAAACAGGCGACGCAGGGGCCAAAGATCCGGGGCGGGAAAGAAAAATTTTTGCCGTCACCCGACCAGCAAAACGCCCTTACCATGCTCGATCAGTTATTTGAGACCGCAAAGGGTTTCGAGGATGACGTCTTAAGGATTAGGACTCAAGCACACATCGCTGATGTGTTGTGGCCGTATGACGAGCCGCGTGCCCGCCGCCAGTTTGAAGAATCCTTTCACGCCGTCACGTCGGCCAGGGCGGCGTCCCCAGACGATGCCGCCCCGCCGGGTGGGTCTTTTATGCAGACTTCTCCGCTGTCGGAATTGCAGAATGAAGTTTTGGCATTAATCACGCGCAGAGATGCTGACCTCGCCGAAAAGTTAATTAAGTCTGCCGGTGAGGATTCACCGGATAAAAATTCGGAGGCAAAAGCCCGGACTAACGCGAGTCAGAACGGACGCTACGACCTCTACCTCCAGGCGGCGCTCAGCATAGCTCAGAGCGACCCTGAGCGCGCCGCTCAACTGGCGCAGGCCAGTCTGAACGGCGGGGTCAGTCCCGATATTATAAAAGTTCTCTTCACACTGCGTTCGACAAGTCCGGTGGCGGCGGACGCTCTTTTCAGCGCCGCCCTGGCGGCGGCACGTCAAGACAGTAGACGTGCTTCAATGAACGTCGCGACCTTAGCGCCCTACGCCCTGCCGGAATTTACGACGATGGGCGCGGGCGCAATGCCCCAGCCCGCGCTCCCTCTAGTCAGAGAGTTTCTCAATTTCGCCTACGACACCTTCCTTCAACTCTCAGGCGTCGCGGCCCAGTTGGGATTACCGGGCGCTAATTATGGCCCGGTCGCGCCGAATCCGATGGACTACATGACAGGCCAGAGATTGTTGCCCTCCTTCGTCCGGTATATGCCGGATAAGGCCGCGACCTTTCGACAGACCTTAGATGCAGTCGCCCGTAACGCGCAGCAGGGCCAGGAAGGTGACGCAGTAGGCAAGATGCTCCAGACGGGCAGCGCCGATGAAATGCTGGAGCAGGCGCAGTCCGAGCAGAATAAATTCCTGAAGGATTTGCTCTACACACGCGCCGCGATGTCAGCTATGACCAGCGGAGATTTCGAGCGGGCGCTCTCCGTCATCGAGAAGCTGGGGGACGAGGGGCGTCGCGCCAGCCTCGGCTCGATCATCCGCCTCCAGGCGTCGTCGGCTGCGCTCAAAAAAGAAGATTTTGATTCGGCCCTGCGTTACGCTGAGGGGGTATCTGATCTGCGACAGCGGGCCTACCTATACGGCACGATAGCTCGCGCCTTGCTCGACAAGAATAACGGCGGGCGTGCCGCGGAAGTCCTCGATGAAGCGGAACGGACTATCGGCAAGGCCGACGACGACGCTGTCAAGGCGAACGCTTTGCTCATAATAGCCGAGGTCAAGGCCCGCCTCGATCCGGGGCGGGGCTTTGAGGCTGTAGGAGTGGCCGTGAAGGCGTTCAACCGCGCGGACTCGGCGGAGGCGCACAAGAGCCGGGTGTCGGCTCCGGCGGGCGGCAATATCAGCCTGGCTGCGATTCTTAACTCGGCCCTCAGGCTCGACGCGCCGAATTTTGAGACCGTTTTCTCCGCACTTGCCAAAGTTGATTTTAACCGGACTGTACAACTCGCGCGGGCATTAGATAAGCAGGAGAGAGCAGTGGCATCGCAGCTCGCGGCTTGCCGTGGCATTCTGTCGGTGAAGCCTGAGAGGGCAGCACAGGACGTTCAGGGTAGCGGAAGGCAACACACTAAGGCCGCTCCGTAGCGGTAAGGCAGGCCGGGCATTTATTTGGCGCTACCCCGGCAGCGCTTGGCCTTTCTTATGAAGCCGGTATGCAAGAAGGAACTGGAGCAGACCTGCGGCGAGACATCCGACCATACTTGCCATGCGCCACTTATTCTCCGGCTCTCCTCTAAACCAGTTCAGAATACCTATACCAATTATAATGACACCAAACACGGCGAAACGCCTGGCATAACTTTCGAGCTGTCTCTTCGTCATAGTTTCACTCCTTTATCTCAGCCGCATATTACATCTTGAGAAGAAGACATGACCAGCCTCTAAACCTCTAATCCCCGCACCCTCTTTTGCCTTATCCGCTCCTGTGCTACTCTTAACCCGCCGCTCGTTTATCGAAATCCAGAGGAAGCTCTCAAGCCGCGCATGCTGCAAGAGGCCGTTGAGTACTATCACCGTCTGCTCGAAGAGGGCGACGTCGCCGAGTCTTCGCGCCGGATGCTCGACGAGGGTTTGGAGCGCGCCAAGCTCATCTTCGGGGGCCGCCGCCTCTCGCCATATCTGCGCCCGCACTTCGTCACCGAAACGGACTTCGCGCGCGTCACGCGCGTCTGCGAGACCGTCTGGAGCGCCATCCAGAAGGTGAAGGACGTGGCGGTCGAGGACGAGTCAATCGTTGACGAGCTGGGCGTCCGCGGCGTCGAGCGCGAACTCGTCCGCATAGACCCCGGCTACCGCGCCGTCTCGCCGACCGCGCGGCTGGATTCGTTCCTCACGGACAGCGCGTACAGCTTCGTCGAGCTGAACGGCGAAAGCCCCGCCGGCATCGCCTACGCCGACGCGGCCTACGAAATCTTCTCCGCCCTGCCCGTCATGCGTCGCTTCGCCGAGCGCTTTCCCGTGCGCCGCTTCAACGGGCGACCGCTCCTGCTCGAAACCCTTGTCGCCGCCTACCGCGAGTTCGCAGGCGCGCAGGCCGTCGAGAAGCCTTCCATCGCCATCGTCGACCTGAAGGGCCTGCCGACGCAGAAGGAGTTCGAGCTGTTCCGCGAGTTCTTCGAGCGGGAAGGCCACCCTTCGGTCATCTGCGCGCCCGAAGAGCTGGAGTTCTCCGGGGGCCGCCTGCGCTGCGGAGAGTTCGAGATTGACATCGTCTACAAGCGCCTGCTCGTCAACGAGTATCTGCCGATCATGCGAGAGCAGCCGGCCCTGCTCGAAGCCTACCGCGCGCGCGCCGCTTGCCTCGTCAACAACTTCCGCTCCAAGCTGATTCACAAGAAGGCGCTCTTCGCCGTGCTCACGGATGAAAAGTATGCGCGCCTCTTCACTGCGGAAGAACAGGAGGCCATCCGCCTTCACGTCCCATGGACGCGCCGCGTCCGCGAGGGCCAGACCGAGAAAGGCGGCGAGACTGTTGACCTGCTCGAATACATCGCCGAGCACAGTGACCGCCTCGTCCTCAAGCCCAACGACGACTACGGCGGCCACGGCATCTACATCGGCTGGATGAGCGACCCCGCGGCCTGGGACGAGGCCATCAGCTCGGCGCTCGCCGACGGCGACTACCTCGTGCAGGAGCGCGTCGCCACGGCGCGCGAGACTTTCCCGGCGCTCGCGCCCGACGGCTCGGTCTTCTTCGCCGAGCAGCTCGTAGACCTCGACCCGCTGCTCTTCCACGGGCGCGTCGGCTCGGCCTTCACGCGCCTGTCGTCCACGGAGCTGGCGAACGTCTCTTCGGGCGGCGGCATGGTTCCGACTTACATCATCGGCGGGAAGGGCTGAAGGGGAAGGGCGTGTTTTGCGGCGGTAGGTTCGCAGTTCGGCAACGGAGGAGTTAGGCGATGAACTTTGTCAACAGCGAAAGCCCGCAGGACGAGCGGCGGCGGCACGAGCGCTCGCGGCTCATTATTGACGTGTTCTTCAACGGTGACGACCTGACCGGCGTCGCCAGCACTCAGGACATCAGCCCCGGCGGCCTCTACATGAACACGCGGGCCGAGATTCCCGAAGGCGCGCTGCTCACCCTCCGCCTCCCGCTCGCGGGCCGCGACCTCGTCTGCAACGGCGAGGTCGTCTACAGCAATCCGGGCCGCGGCGTCGGCATCAACTTCCAGGGCCTCTCGGACGAAGACCGCGCGCACATCGAGTCGGCGCTCGCCGCCGGCTGAAGCGTTAGTGTCCGAATGAAGGCCCGGCGCGCTTGAGGTTTCAAGCAGGGGCGGAGGATTGCAGATGACGCCAGAACAGTACACGCTCGGCATCGAGGAGGAGTTTCAGATCGTCGACCCGCAGACGCGGGAGCTGCGCTCGCACGTCTCCGAGATCCTCGAAGAGGGGCGCATGATCCTCGGCGAGCAGGTCAAGCCCGAAATGATTCAGTCGCAGGTCGAGGTCGGCACAGGCATCTGCCGCAACATACAGGAGGCGCGCACAGACATCACGCACCTGCGCTCGGTCATCTCCGGCCTCGCGCGCAAAAAGGGCCTGGCGATAGTCGCCGCC
>JALZHC010000792.1 GCA_030914105.1 Acidobacteriota bacterium | reverse complement strand
GTCTGGGCCGAGCCGCGCGGCGCGCTCGGGCGCGCGGTCATTCCCGTGCAGGTCGGTCGCGTCTCGCGGCGCAAGTTCGCAAAAGTCTTCCGGCGCTACGACGCGCTCGCACTCCGCAGCGAGAAACAGAACGGCGCGGCAATGTCTGACGCGAAGACCGCCGCGGGCGCGCGCGCGCTGCTCGAAGCGCAGCGGCTGAAGCTGCTCGACTCCGGCGCGGACGACGCGCTGGTCGCACGCCTTCTCAAAACCGTGGAAACCGGCGACGAGCTGACGCTCGCGCACCTGCGTCCTTATGCGCTCGCGGACGAGTGGGGCGTCGCGCGTCGCGACGCGCTCGAACTCTGCCTGAAGGCGACGCGCGCCGGCCTGCTCGACCTGCGCTGGGAGCTCCTCTGCCCCTTGTGCCGCGGCGCGAAGCAGTCGGCACAGACCTTGCGCGACGTGCAGCCGAGCCTGCACTGCGAAAGCTGCAACATAGACTTCACGGTCGACTTCGACCGCTCGGTCGAGATTGTCTTCCGCCCGAACCCCGCCGTGCGCCCGATAGAGGCGCGCGACTTCTGCGTCGGCGGCCCGCAGGTCACGCCGCACGTCGTCGTCCAACAGCTCACGCGCCCGGGCGAGCGGCGCGAGGTCAAACCCCTGCTCGAAGAGGGTCGCCACCGCCTGCGTACTGCGTCTCTGCCCGGCGGGCAGTTCGTCTTCGTCGCGCGCGAGGGCCTGGACTCTCTGACCCTGCGCGCGTGCAGCGACGGATGGCCGAGCGAAGAGGCACGCGTGAGCACATGCCCGACCCTGACGCTTGAGAACGCGACCCCGCACGAGCAGCTCTTCATCTTCGAGCGCATGAGCTGGGGCGACCAGGCCGCGACCGCCGCCGAGGTGACGGCGCTTCAGCTCTTCCGCGACCTCTTTTCCACGGAGGCGCTGCGCCCCGGCGACCAGATCAGCGTCGGCCAGATGACCATCCTCTTCACAGACCTGCGCAACTCCACGCGCCTCTACAGAGAGATCGGCGACTCCGTCGCCTTCGGCACGGTGATGAGCCACTTCGACGTGCTGCGCGAGGAGATCGCGCGCGAGGGCGGCTCGATTGTGAAGACGCTCGGCGACGCGGTGATGGCCGTCTTCACGCGCCCCGCGCCCGCCTTGCGCGCCATCATGGCCTCGCAATGGAGGCTTGCCAACCCGCCCGCGAGTATGCGTCCGCTCATGCTCAAGGCGGGCGTCCACGCAGGCCCTTGCATCGCCGTCACGCTCAACGAGCGGCTCGACTACTTCGGCTCGAACGTCAACATCGCCGCGCGGCTCGAACCGCTCTCCGACGGAACCGACTGCGTCATCTCGGACGACGTGCGCCGCGACCCGGAAGTTGCAGACCTCCTCGAAGACTCGTCCGGCGGCCTCACAGCCGAACCGAACGAGGCGCAGCTCAAAGGCTTCGACCGGGAGCACTTCACACTCTGGCGCGTGAAAAGAACTGCCTGACCCTTCCTTCTACGGCAAGTTTCATTTGAGTGGATGACGGAACATTAACCACAGAGGCACAGAGGACACGGAGACGGCACAGAGAAAACAAACCCTCTGTGCCATCTCCGTGTCCTCTGTGCCTCTGTGGTGAGCTTTATTTACTCTCCATTCAAGCGGAAGCTGCTCGGATAAAGAGCGTTTGAAGCTTTTAACTCGGCGCGGTCGTCACCGTGTAAGAGGTCACGGGGTGGACTTCCCAGGGCGTCGCGCGCCAGTTGCAGTTCGGATGTTCTCTGCCGTCGTTGGGGCAGGGCTTCAGTTTCGGTCGGGTGCTCTTCGAGCCGTTCTCGTGCATGAAATCGTAGAGCATCCAGCCCTCGAACTTCACCCACTTGTGCTCGATCTGGCTGCGCACGGCCTTCAGCATCTTCTGATAGTTGCTGTCGTTGAGGCCGAACTTCTGCTGCCAGCGCGGGGTGAACTCGACGACGACGTACTTGCTCTGGTTGCTGGCCTCGCTCGCTTTCGCAACGATGTTGATGTGTATGTCTCGCAGGTCGTCCCTCTCGCAGTTGCAGCTCTCCTTGTTGCCGCCGGAGATGACGCTGGCGACGTAGCCCGTCACCCAGACCTGCCTTTTGGGTTTGAACTTAGCGTTATTCTTCGGGTCGCGTATCTCCTGGACGGTAATCTGCTCCGGGGCGGTCGCCTTCGCATCCCGATTCTTGTTGATGTTAAGCTCCTGTGTCTTCTTTGACTTCGCCGTCCCGCAAGCGCGGCAGTTTCTATACGCGGTGCCTTGAGAGCAGGGGTCTTTCGGCACCGCCCCTGCGGTGGCCACGAAGATGAGGAGGAGCATTGTAAAGGCCAAACGGCGGGTCGTTTTCATGGGTGGCGTCTCCTGCGAGGTGAGATAGTAGATCGGTCGCGCCTTATATCACCGCGCCGGTTCGGGCGCAAGATTTATCGCAACCATTCATTAATGCGCTACGAGGGCTTTTTATTTCAACACTCGACCTTCGTAGAGCTTTACGAAGTTTCGGTAACGCGCTACGAAGGCCGCGTAGTGCGCTACGAGCCGATTCAGAGTATGTTTGAACTCAACTTGAAGCCGAAGTTTTGGAACGTGGCGGCGTAACGCGGGGAGGCCGCGCGCCCC
>JALZHC010000207.1 GCA_030914105.1 Acidobacteriota bacterium | reverse complement strand
GCGGGCGGCTTCCCGCCCGAGCCGCGGGGCGCGTCCGCCGACTTGCGCGAGACGCGGGAAACTTCGGCCGCGGTCGAAGCGCCTCCGGCCGAAGCGGGGGATTCGGAAGCGCCCGCGGTCGAAGTGCCGGCGTCCGAGCGGCGTGACTTTGAAGCGCCGGCTGTGGAAACTCAGGCGGCGGCGGTCGGCGTGGGTTTCGCCGCCGGGGCTCCGGGCGAAGAGGCGCGCGGGCGCGGGGCGCGCGTGCGAGAGGGGACGCGCGCGCGCGTCGGGAAGATGAGGGACGAGGCGCTCGTCGTGCTCGAAGAGGCGCCGGACGACTCGGGGCTGCGCTTCGTCATCGCCGCCGTGGCGCTCTTCGCACTCTTCCTCTTCCTCCTCTTCCTGAGCACGATCGTCTTCCGTTAGAACCCGAGGGGCATGGAATACACACAGGCGGAAATCCTACAGACCGTGCGCATGACCGAGATGGAGCACCTCGACGTGCGCACCGTCACGCTCGGCCTCTCTTTGCGCGACTGCGTGCGCGCCTCGATCCCGGAGACCGCCGACGCCGTGCGCGAGAAGATCGAGCACACAGCCGCGCGCCTCGTCCCCACCGTCAACGAGATCGGGGAGGAGTTCGGACTGAGAGTCGCCAACAAGCGTATCTCGATCACGCCCGCCTCGCTCGTCGCGGGCCAGGCGCGCACGGCGGAAGAGTTGTTGCCGCTCGCACGCGCCATTGACGAGGCCGCGCGCTCGGTCGGCGTTGACTTCATCGGCGGCTACACGGCGCTCGTCCACAAGGGTCTGACGCGCGGCGAGCGCGCGTTCGTTGACTCCATCCCCGCGGCGCTCGCTTCGACCGAGCGGCTCTGCTCGTCTCTGAACGTGGCGACGACGCGCGCCGGCATCAACATGGACGCGGTGCGGCGCACGGGCGAGATCGTCAAGGAGATGGCCGAGCTGACGCGCGAGCGCGGGGGACTGGCCTGCGCGAAGTTCGTCTGCTTCGCCAACGCCGTCGAGGACAACCCGTTCATGGCGGGCGCGTTCCACGGCGTGGGCGAGGCGGAGGCCGTCATCAACGTCGGCGTCTCCGGCCCCGGCGTCGTCAACCACGCCGTGCGCCACGCGCCGAAGGAGACGCCGCTCGACGAGATGGCCGAACTCATCAAGAAGCTCTCCTTCAAGCTCGCGCGCGCCGGCGAACTCATCGGTCGCGAGGCCGCGCGCCGTCTGGGCCTGCGCTTCGGCATCATCGATCTGTCTTTAGCGCCGACGCCGGTGCCCGGCGACTCGGTCGCCGAGATCATCGAGGCCCTCGGCTTCGAGCGTGCGGGCGCGCACGGCACGACCGCCGCGCTCGCACTCCTGACGGACGCCGTGAAGAAGGGCGGCGCGATGGCTTCAAGCTCGGTCGGCGGGATGAGCGGCGCGTTCATCCCCGTCTCGGAGGACGACGGGATGATTAAGGCCGCTCGGATGGGCGCGCTCACGCTCGACAAGCTCGAAGCCTGGACGAGCGTCTGCTCCGTAGGCATTGACATGGTGGCCGTGCCCGGCTCGACGAGCGCGGAGACCATCGCCGCCATCATCGCCGACGAGATGGCCGTCGGCGTGATGAACAACAAGACGACCGCCGTGCGCATCATCCCCGTGCCCGGACGTGACGTGGGCGAGTCGGTCGAGTTCGGCGGACTCCTCGGCACAGCGCCGATCATGCCCGTCAACCGTTTCTCCTCCGACGCTTTCATCCGCCGCGGCGGACGCATCCCCGCGCCGATTCACTCGCTGCGAAACTGAGGCCGCCGGGGTCGGCGAAAGTAACTCAGGAGGTGAGGCATGAAAAGAGTCCCGTCGGCTCTCGTCCTGAAGAGTGTGGCGTCGGCTTTCGCCCTGTGCCTGCTCGCCGCCGCCGCGCGCGCGCAGCAGGCGGGCGGACTTGAGATGCGCAACGGCGACTCGTACCTCGGCCCCGTCCAAAGTGTGCGCGCGGAGGGCACGCGCTTCGTCAAGCAGGACGGCGCGCTCGTCGAGGGGCCGCGCGTCCTCATCTACACGATCTCATACTCGGAGGACGGGAAGCGGCGCGAGCAGGAGAGCTACGCGGCGGACGGCACGCCGTGCATCCGCGAGGTGACGGTCTATGACGACCAGGGCCGGTCGCTCGAATTCGACTCCTACGCGGGCCACGACCGACTCGTCCGGAGGATAGTCCACAGGCCCGACGAGGGCGAGACCCTCTACTACGACGGCGAGGGAAGGCTGCAAAGGCGCGTCGTTACACTCTTTCTCGAAGACGGCGTGAGGGAGTCCAGAATCTTTAACGGGGACGGCTCGCTCAGCGGGACTTATGTCAGGAAGCGGGTCGAGGGCGGGTTTGACTCGAAGGACTTGGACGAGAACGGCGTGGTCCGCGCCGAGTTTTCGAGGCGTCACCGGACAGAGCGCGTGGAGGTCGTCGAGGGGCAGGGATATGTCCCATATCGCTCGCCGTGCGACCGCGCAGTCGCGCCCCCCGACGCGGTCGAAGACGGTGTCCCGGTCTCGAGGCCCGAAGCGAGTCGGGGGCCGAGGACTCGCCAGAAAAAAGAGCGCGACCAGCGCGGCAACGGCTCCAAGTTAACGATCTACGTCTGGGACGCCGACGCGCACGACTTCGTGCCCGCGGAGGTCTTCTACTTCACGGTCACATACTACCGCTGAGGCGGCGGGGGAAGGGGAGAGATGGAAGCACTGGGGATGGTCGAGTGCCGCGGGTTGGTGGCGATGATCGAGGCGGCGGATGCGATGGTGAAGGCCGCCAACGTCCGGCTCGTCGGCTACGAGAAGATTGACGCGGGGTTGGTGACGGCGATTGTGCGCGGCGAGGTCGGCGCGGTGAAGGCGGCGGTGGACGCGGGCGCGGCGGCGGCGCGCAGAGTCGGCGAGGTCGTCGCAACGCACGTCATCCCGCGCCCGCACGCCGAAGTGGACGAGGGCATCCCCGTCCTCGAAACCGGCGAGACGACGCGCAAGAAGATCGCCGGCTCAGTGAGAGGTAAGAGAGGCGAAGGTGAGTGAGCAAGCCTTGACGGAGGGCGAGGTGAGGACGGCGGCACCCGCGTCTTCAACAGAGCGGGACGAGTCATCTCAGCCGCGCGGCGTCGCCGTTGCGCTGCGCGCCGTTGCGGCTGCGCCGCCGCGGGCCGAGGCGGACGCGGCCTGCCCGGAGTGCGGCACGGCTTTAGTGGGCGACTACTGCCACCGCTGCGGCGAGAAGCGCCCGGAGGCGCGCGACCTGTCTGTGAGGCACTTCGTCCACGACGCGGCGAAGGAGCTGACGAGCCTCGACTCGAAGCTCTTGCGGACGGTCTGGGCGCTGCTTCTGCGGCCCGGTCTGCTCACGGTCGAGTGGGTTCGGGGCCGGCGAAGTCATTACCTCAAGCCGCTCAACCTGTGCCTCGGCGTCTTCGCCCTCAGCCTCTTCGCCTATTCGGCCTACAAGCCGGTCGCCATGTTCGACGTGTCTAACCTCGTCGCGCAGGACAAGACGGGGAACCTTGTCAAGGTGTTCAACCACTTCGCCGAGAAGAAGCATGTCGAGCCGGGCGCGCTGCTCGACCAGATAAGCGAGAAGTGGCAGCGCTTCATGTCGCTGTCGCCGGTCGTGCTGGTCGCGGCCTTCGCCCTCGTGCTCCAGTTGGTCTTCCTGTTCACGCGCCGCTACTTCGTCGAGCACCTCGTCTTCTCGATGCACTTCGTCTCGTTCTCGATGCTGGTGATGGTCCTGATGTGGCCGATCTACTTCTTCATCGGCATCCATTCGGGCGGCATAAACACGTTGGTCGCCGCCGGCAAGTGGCTGCTCGACCTCGCGTACATGTTCTTCGCCGTCCGCACCGTCTACCGGCTCGGCACGGCCAAGACACTGCTCGCCTCGCTCCCGCTCGTCGCCGGCTTCTTCGCGAGCTACGTCGCCGTCTTCGCCGGGACTATGATTCTGGCAATGCTCGTCATCGCCCTGTAGCCGTTCCGGAGTCGGAGCGGTTCGCGGGAGACTTCGACGTTGAGCTGCTAACGGGCCGCGCCCGCGACGGCGTTGAAGAAGAGCGGGTAGGTGGCGAGCGATTGGCCGCGGTACTGCGGGCGGAAGCCGAAGAGATAGACGTGGCCGCGGCCCAGGGAAACGTCAACGAGCGCCGCCTTGCCGCGAATCCTCTCCGCGCCGAGCAGCCAGCCCGAAAGCAGAGGCGTGCCCGCTTCCGGGTAGCGCGCGACGACGCGCACGGTCACATCCCTTTCCTTCGCGTTCGTGACTTCAAAGACGGGCGAGTCCTCGACCCACGCGACGGACTCGCGCGGCATCCCCTCGGTGACCGGCTGCGACGTGTCGAGGATGGTTCGAAGGATCGATCCGGGGCAGTAGAACTCCGTGCGCTTCAGCCCCGCCGTCACGTCGCGCAGAGGCAGGTTGAGCTGCTCGATGGCGAAGTCCGAAGCCTGGTTGAGCGCGACGAGCGTCCCGCCCTGCTCGACGAACTCGCGCAGGGCTTTGACTCCTTCCTTGCCCAGGCCCCCCGTCAACTCCTCCGGCATCGTCCCTTTCCTGTAGCCTTCGAGGATGGCGCGCGGCGATTGGTCGGGGATGATGATGGTGTCGTACCTGGCGCGCAAGTTTCCGGCGCGGGCCTCACTATCTTCCAGTGAAAACAGGTTGCCGCCTTCAGCCGCGTCCATGCCCATCTTGCTGTCGAAGTGAAAATTCGCGTCGTGCTTTATCGCCCAGCGCGTCCAGCCTTCATCAATCGAAGGGACGTGCGACTTGTAAACCGCCACGCGCGTAAACGGCGGGCCTTTGCCCTGCATGAATTCGATGTGCTTCACGTTGTGTGCGACGTACTTGACGGGTGCGTAGAGCGGCTCGACCTTGACGCCCATCAGCAGGGGCAGGGTGTGTGCCGTAACGTCGTAGGGCGGGATGGGGCGACCGGAGGCGTCACGCAAGTCCGGGTAGTGCTGCGCCTCCAGTAAAGCCTTGGCGAAAGAGCCGTAGGGCTGATCCATGCGGACGATGGCCTCCTCCGGCTGCGGTAAGATGCGTCTGTCGGAGAGTTTGGTGTAGATGACTTCGACGCCGCCGCGCTTCAGTATCTCTTCGAGGTAATAGCTTGTGTGAGACGAAGACGAGAAGATTTTGAAGCCCCATAACTCTCCTCTGCGGCGCGGGCGCACGGCCTCACGGCCTATCGAGTAGAAGCGTCGGAGCCAGGCCTCGCGGTTCTGCGCGGCGTGTTTCAGTAATTCAAAGGCGGCGGTCGTCATATAGTCGGTGATGTCGCGCAGGTGCCACTCGCCGCCCGGCCAGAGGACGGGGATGTTCGGAGCGGCCTTGCGCGGGTCGTAGCCCTCGCCGGGCCGCAGTTGGTCGAAGCGGAGGTTAACCGGCGTAGCTATCTGCACGGAGGCCGTCTCGGAAAGTATGCGGACGCCGCCGTGGTAGTGCGAGTATGCGCGCGAGGGCGTCCAGGCGTCGTAGGTCGAGTCCCAGGTGATGCCCTTGAATCCTGCCTTGAGCATCTGGCCGGAGATGAAGTGGCCGAGTTCCGTGTAGCCTTCGACGATCTGGGTGGGGACGTTCGGCTCCACGGGCTGCATGTAGGGCGGCAGAAACAGGCGCGAGCCGTAGGTGCCCTGCTGGTGTATGTCGTGGACGATCTGCGGGTGCCAGACGTTATGCACCTTGTCAACTGTGAGCTGCGTCTCGACCTGCGTGAAGGCGTACCAGTCGCGATTGTCGTCGTGGCCGACGTACTTGTGATAAAGCTCCGGCGGGTTCGTCCCTTCATAGGGCGTGCCGAGCGTCCGGTCATACCAGTTCTTCACGATGTCCACGCCGTCGGGGTTCAGGGAAGGGACGAGCAGGACAATGGTGTTGCGAAGTATCTCCTGAACCTCCGGCTCGTTTGAAGAGGCGAGGCGGTGCGCGATGAGCATGCCGGAGAGGTACGAGCCGACCTCGGTCGAGTGGACGCCGCAGGTGATGAGCACGACGCTCCGGCCACGGCGGATAAGCTCTTCGGCTTTGGCTGCGGGCGCGGGGCCGAGCGTGCGCGGGTCTGCGAGGCGTCGCTGGATGCTACGGAACTCTTCGAGGCGCGCGAGGTTTTCCGGCGCGCTGATGGTGACGAGGACGAAGGGCGCGCCCATTGTTGACTTGCCGAGTTCCTCGAAGCGGACGCGCGGGCTTGCGGCGGCGAGCCGACGGTAATATTCGACCGTCTGCGACCACCCGGCGAGCTTCCGGTCGTCGCCCGGCGTGAAGCCGAGCACGTCCGACGGCGCGGGCACGCCCGAAGTGTCGGACGCCCAGGCGTCGGACGGCGCGGGCACGCCCGACGCTTCGCGCGCAGCGGAAGTCTTGGCGACGAGCGGGGCGTCGTGCGTCGCGCTCGATGCGTCGGCGCGTCGCGCGTCGGTCTGCCCGGCGCGTCGTGTGGCGGTCTGCTCGTCGCGGCACGCGGCGTCGGTCTGTGCGGGCG
>JALZHC010000791.1 GCA_030914105.1 Acidobacteriota bacterium | reverse complement strand
GGGCACAGAATACGAAGTCCCCATCACCGACGGCACTATCCGCGCGATGGACTTGCGCCAGATCAAGACCGGTGATGAAGACTTCGGCCTGATGACCTACGACCCGGCGTTCATGAACACGGCCTCGTGCAAGAGCACCATCACCTACATCGACGGCGACCGCGGCGTCCTCGAATATCGCGGCTACCCCATCGAGCAGTTGGCCGAGCGGAGCAACTACCTCGAAGTCGCTTATCTTTTGCTCCACGGCGAGCTGCCCAACGAGAAGCAGCTCGAAGAGTGGAAGTGGCATATCACGCACCACACCTTCCTCAACGAGAACATCAAGAAGGTTCTGGACGGCTTCCACTACAACGCGCACCCGATGGGCATGTTCGAGGCGATGGTCGCCGCGCTCTCGACCTTCTACCCGGAGTCGAAGAACATCGAGGACGCCGACTGCCGCCGCAAACAGATTTACCGCCTCATCGCCAAGGTTCCGACCATCGCGGCCTTCGCCTACCGCCACCGCGTCGGCCTGCCTTACGTCTACCCGGACAACGACCTCTCCTACGAGGGCAACTTCCTCAACATGATGTTCAAGACGACGGAGCTGAAGTACGAGCCGAACCCCGTGCTGGAGAAAGCTCTGAGCGTCCTCTTCATCCTCCACGCCGACCACGAGCAGAACTGCTCCACGAACGCCATGCGCTCCATCGGCAGCGCGCACACAGACCCCTACTCGGCTCTGGCCGGCGCGGCCGCCGCGCTCTACGGCCCGCTCCACGGCGGCGCGAACGAGGCCGTCCTGCGGATGCTCAATGAGATCGGCTCGATTGACCACGTGCCCGAATACGTCCGCCGCGTGAAGGCCGGCGAGTTCCGCCTGATGGGCTTCGGCCACCGCGTCTACAAGAACTACGACCCGCGCGCGCGCATCATCAAGCAGATCGCCTACGAAGTCTTCGACGTGACGGGCAAAGACCCGCTCTTAGACCTCGCGCTCGAACTCGAACGCATCGCGCTCGAAGACGAATACTTCGTCAAGCGCAAGCTCTACCCGAACGTCGACTTCTATTCGGGCATCATCTACCGCGCCATGCGCTTCCCCGTGGACATGTTCCCCGTCCTCTTCGCCATCCCGCGCACTTCCGGGTGGCTGGCGCAGTGGGTCGAGCTTCTGGAAGACCCGGAGCAGAAGATCGCGCGACCGCGCCAGATTTACCTCGGCGCGCGCACGCGCGACTACGTGCCGATGACCCAGCGCGAAGAGGCCGCCGCTGGCCAGGCCGCGGGCGACTGAAGGCCGAGGGAGCTGAATGAACTTGCCTGACATTGAAGCGGTGGCCGCCAAAGTCCACGAGGCGTGGATGGAGGCGAAGCGCGCGCGCGGCGTCAGCAGCCGCCGGAGCGAGACGGGCGAAGAGCTGATGGTTCCCTACGAGCAGCTCTCGGAGGAGGCCAAAGAGCTTGACCGTTCTTCAGTCCGCGCCGTCTACGACGCCATCCGCTCGCTCAAAGAAGAAAAGGAGTGATGAGTGATAAGTGATAAGAAACTGCGGCAAGGCTCTTATCACTTATCACCACATTATGAAGTTCGTCTCCCTCGAAGAGGCCGTCGCCGTCATCAAGTCGGGCGACGGCGTCTTCGTCCACAGCGTCGCGGCCTCGCCGCAGAGGCTCGTGGGTGCCATGACGGCGCGCGCGCCGGAGCTTCGAGGCGTCGAGGTCAAACACCTGCACACCGAAGGCGACGCGCCTTACGCGCAGCCCGAACACCGCGACCTCGGCGTGCACACCGAGATGTTCTCCGACGGCGTCATCCCGCTCGTCGAGAGCGGCGTCATCAACGGCGCGCGCTTCCGTCGCGGCGTCTACGACGGAGACCTCCCCGCATGAAGAAGAGCGCCACGAAGAGCGCATGAAGCAGACCGCCTCGCCAAAGAGCTTTCTGGACGTGCCCGCGCTCCACCGCGAGCTGGACGAGATGTTCTACGAGCACCAGCGCGCGCTCCTCGACTTCAACTTCCGCGGCGCGCTCGAACGGCTCGAAGTCTACGAGTCGGCGCTTCTTTCGCACATGTGCGACGAGGAGGAGCTGCTGCTCCCGCTCTACGCCGAGCGCGCCGAGATCGCGCGGGGCGGCGCGCGGGAGTTCTTCATCCTCGAACACGGCAAGATGCGCCGCCACCTCGCGCACTTCCGCGAGCAGTTGCCGAAGCTGCTGACGCTGCCGGAGCCTTCGCGCGCCCTCCTCAAGCTGCTCGACCAGGAGACGACCTACAAGCACATCGTCGAGCACCACGACGAGCGCGAAGAAAAATTCCTCTACCCCGCGCTCGAACGCCTCACGACCGAGGCCGAGCGCGCAGACCTGCTCCGCCGCCTCTTCCGTCCGCCACAGGGAGGAAAGGTAAAAAGGGGATAGGGGCTGTGGGTTAGGGGTTAGTGAAAAGCCGCCGCCACGTTTTGAGCACTCGACGCGACGACGGCTCAACTACCAGTCTCTAACCCCCGGCCCCTATCCCCTGCCTTTCTGCCTTCAGGCAATCTTGCCGATGGCGTCCGTCCAGTGCTTTATCTCTTCGGGCGTCATGATGTCTTCGTCGAGGCGGGCGTCCCGGTAGCCCCATTCGCGTAGGTCTATGAGGTAC
>JALZHC010000206.1 GCA_030914105.1 Acidobacteriota bacterium | reverse complement strand
GCGCTCGGCGTCGCGGCGGCACTTCCCGGCGGAGACCCGCTCGCCGCCGCGCTCGCCGCGGGCGAGACGCCTTCGCCCGAGATGGTCGCCGCCGCGCCGAAGCAGGGCGTGCTGCGCCCGGCGGTCGCCTTCGCGTGTCTCGCCGGAGTGGTCGCCAGCCTCGCGCTCGCGGCGCTGCTCGCCGAGCGCGCGACGCTCTACCGCGCCGCGCCGATTGAGAAGTCGCCCGAAGTCCTGCGCGAGCGCGCGCGCGAGGTGATCGCGCGGCTCGGCTACACAGACCCGCCGCTCGACAGCGCCGACGGGCTGAGCTACGACGGCGCGTACCTCGACTACGTGCAGGAGCACGACCGCTCGCCCGCCCGCTGGCAGAGCTTGAAGAGCGGGCGCACGCCCGTCTTCTACTACTGGTACCGACAAAGCCCGCGCTACCTCGCCATCCTCGGCCTTGACTATCTGACGCCGGACGACCCGCCGTGGAACGTCTCCGGCATGGCCTACGCGCGGCTTGACGCGCGCGGGCGTCTGCACTCGTTCCGCTTCGTCACGCCGCAGGTCGGAGAGGGCGGCGGGGAAGTGGGCGCGCCCGACTGGTCTGCGGCCTTCGCCGAGGCGAAGCTGAACATGGCGAGCTTCCGCGCCGCGCCGCCGCGCTGGACGCCGCCCGACTACGCGGACGCGCGCGCGGCCTGGGAGGGGACGTGGGCTGACGAGCCTTCAGTCCCCGTGCGCGTCGAGGCGGCGTCGTTCCGCGGGCGCGCCGTCTTCTTCGAGGTCGTCTTCCCGTGGGACAAGCCGGCGCGCCAGGAGATTCAAAGCGATACTCAGCCGTCGTTCCTCTACCTCTTCGCCTTAGCCATCTCCCTCGTGCTGATAGGGGGGCCGCTGCTCGCGTGGCGTAACCTTCGCCTCGGGCGCGGCGACCGCAGAGGGGCGCTCAGGCTCGCCCTCTTCACCCTGCCGCTGAACATGGCGGCGTGGTGGGTTTTGCTCAGACACCACGTGCCGCAACTCGACACCGAGTTCTTCGGTAGCTTCATCACGCACCTTGCCTATTCGCTCTACTACGGCGTCCTGATCTGGGTGCTCTACGTCGCCATCGAGCCTTTCGTCAGGGCGCGCTGGCCGCACCGCATTATCTCCTGGACGCGACTGCTGGCGGGCGACCTCACCGATCCGCTGGTCGGGCGCGACCTGCTGATAGGGAGCCTCCTCGGTGCGGTTAACAACGTCGTAACCTATGTCTGGACTCTCGCGCCGGGCTGGCTCGGCCTCCCGCCCGACGCGCCCTTCTTCAATCTATGGCCGCAGGCGCTGTTCGGAGTGCGCGGCTACCTGTTCGCCTGCCTGAGCAACTTCTGGTGGGCGGCGGTCGCCTATCCCCTGTTCGTTCTGTTCGGGCTGCTGTTGCTGCTCATCGTGTTGAGAAGGGAGTGGCTGAGCACGCTGGCGGGCTGGGCCTTGCTGACGTATGCGGTAAGCCTCTTGGGCGGCGGCAACGTCGCGGTTAATCTCTTCTTCGGCGGGCTGGTGGCCGCGCTCTGGGTCTTCTGCGTGATGCGCTTCGGACTGCTGGCCCTCTCCGCCTTCTCGCTCATCAACCTGGCCACCAACCTGCCTCTGGCCGCGGACTTCTCGGTCTGGTACGCGCCCTACGCGGTGCTCAGCCTGCTGCTGCTCGCCGCCCCCGCCATCTACGGCTGCTACACCTCGCTCGGCGGCCAGCCGCTTTTCAGCGGCAGCCTGTTGGACAGGACTGAATCGGGAAGATAGAGAGGCCGTCGGGCGCGCCGCACGCGCCGGCGTGTTTTGCGGCGCGAGGGCCGACGGCTCAAGGCTTCAGAGCCTTCGGCTCAGTCAGCCGAAGCGTCCTCTTCATCAACGTCGGCGGATTCGTCAACGTCGGCGGTTGAGAGTTCGCGCACTTTGCGGATGATGAGGTCGTAGGAGAAGCCGAGGCGGAGCAGATGGTCGTAGAGGCTTTTCGTCTCTTGTCTCGTCGTCGGGCGACCGCGAAGGCGCACGCGCTTCTCGATGGCGCGCGTGATGAGTTCCTCTTCCGAAGTCTCCTGATAGACGAGTTCGAGCGCGGCGTCGGCGGTCTCTTTCGAGACCTTCCTCGTCTTCAGGTCGCGCGCGAGCCTTTGACGACCGAGAGGTCTCTGCTTGACGCGGTAAGAGGCGAAGCCGAAGGCAAAGCGCTCGTCGTCGAGGTAGCCGTACTCCTTGAGCTTCGCGAGCGCGTAAGCGACCGCGGCCTCGTCCGCCCACTCCTTCTCAAGCAGCCGCTCGCGCAGCTCCTCGACCGAGCGCGGCTTGGCTGCGAGCAGCTTGACGGCGCGTTGCAGAGTCCGCGCGCGCGCCTTCTCCGGGTCTAAAGCCTTGCGCGGTCGCGCCTCCTCTTCGCCCTCGCGACTCTCTTTGAACTTGCGTTGTCTTCCTCTTCGCATTGCCTTGAAGATACTCTAACGCGCGCGTGGACGGTCGGCAAACCGGCAGGATTTTTGATTTTAGATTTTAGATTTGCGATTTAAGATGGCTTCGTGGTCAAGGTAGTCGAAATCAAAAATCGCAAATCAAAAATCTAAAATTCCAGACATGGACGGACTCTTAATCGTTGACAAGCCCGCGGGCTGGACTTCGCACGACGTGGTGGCGCGAGCGCGCCGCCTTCTCAGAGAGAAGAGCGTCGGCCACACGGGCACGCTCGACCCTTTCGCGACGGGCGTGCTCGTCCTGCTCGTCGGTCGCGCGACGCGGCTCGCGCAGTTTCTCGCGGGCGCGGAGAAGGAGTACGAGGCGACGATACGCCTCGGCTACTCGACGACGACCGGCGACCTGACGGGCGAGCGGCGCGAGGTCGCCGAGGCCGGCGGGCAAGTGAAAGCGGCGGGTGAGGAAATGAAAGCGGGCGCGACGGATTGCGCCGCTCTCGAAAGGGAACAGTTCGAGGCGGCGCTCGCCACCTTGCGAGGCGAGATCGAGCAGGTGCCGCCGATGTACTCGGCGAAGAAGATCGGCGGGAGAAAACTCTACGAGCTTGCGCGGCGCGGCGAGGAGGTCGAGCGACGTGCGGCGCGCGTGACGGTGAGCGCGTTCGAAGTCTTGGGCGAAGAGTCGGATGCCTGGTCACGCCCGAACGAGGACGGGACGTGCGACGTGCGCGTGCGCGTCGTCTGCTCTGCGGGCACATACGTGCGCGCGCTCGCCGAATCGGTCGGCGAGCGACTGGGCACGGGCGCGCACCTCGCCGCGCTCAGGCGCACGCGCGCCGGCCAGTTCCGCGTCGAAGACGCTGTAACGCCGGACGGGCTGCAAATACTGTTCGAGGCGGGCGCTGACGCGGGAGAGTTTTTGCTCCGTCCGGAAGCGGCGCTCCCTCACTTACCTTCGGCGCATCTAACGAGTGAAGAGGCGCGCAGGGCGCGTCACGGCGCGGTGATACGCGCGGGCGAAGAGGCGCGCGCGTGGGAGGACGGCGGTCACGTGCTTCTGCTCGAAGGGAGCGGGCGGTTGTTGGCGGTCGGCGTTTACGACGCGGCGCGCAGAGTGCTTCAGCCGCGCGTGATGCTCGCGGGCGAAAAATAAGTGTTGACGAAGGCGTATGAGTGCTGTGGTATACTTGGCGTCAACCGAAGGTCGTGGGAGCGACTTGGCCCGGACGGATGGAAGTTAACCCGAAGCCCCTTTCCCGCTTGAAAAAATCGTTCATTGAATCGTCGGAAGAGTCTCGACGGCGCGGCGAGCGCGTCTCGCGCGAGCGCCCGGCATGCGCGCATCGAGACCGTTCCCGGAAGGCGACCCGCGAGGTCGCCAGTCTTTTATTTGAGGGCGTGACAAGACACGCCGTCCCGCGCGAAGCCGATAAGAGGTTTAAAAGAGGCTATGCAAGAGCAGGATGGCAGCAGCAAGTTCGACATTTCGGCGCGGCTCGAAGAGCTGCGCCGCGACCACGCGGCCCTCGCGTGGGAGGGTAGTTTCCGCGACTACTTCGAGCTGGTCACGCAGAACCCGCGCCTCGCGGAACTCTCGCACGCGCGCATCAACGACATGATCCACGCGCGCGGCGTCGAGAAACTAAACGAGGGGACGCGCGACGAGGTCGCCCGCTACAACTTCTTCAGCTCGGAACTCTTCGGCATCGAAGAGCCCATCGCGCGCATCGTCGAATACTTCAAGTCGGCGGCCCAGCGCCTCGAAGTCCGAAAGCGCATCCTTCTGCTGATGGGCCCCGTCGGCGGCGGCAAATCCACAATCGTCACGATGCTCAAGCGCGGCCTCGAAGAGTGGACGCGCAACGACCAGGGCGCGGTCTACGCCATCAAGGACTGCCCGATGCACGAGGAGCCGCTGCACCTCATCCCGGCGGAGCTGCGACGCGAAATCGAGAAGCACTACGGCATCTACATCGAAGGCGACCTCTGCCCACAGTGCCGCTACGCCTTAGAGCACACCTACGCGGGCCGCCACGAGGACGTTCGAGTCCACCGCATCATCTTCTCGGAGAAGAACCGCATCGGCATCGGCACGTTTGCGCCGTCAGACCCGAAGTCGCAGGACATCACGGAGCTGACCGGCTCGATCGACCTCTCGACCATCGGCGAGGTCGGCGTCGAATCAGACCCGCGCGCTTATCGTTTCGACGGCGAGCTGAACATCGCCAACCGCGGCATCATGGAGTTCGTCGAGATGCTGAAGGTGGACGAGAAGTTCCTCTACAGCTTGCTCACGCTCTCGCAGGAGCAGAACATCAAGACGGGCCGTTTCGCGATGATCTACGCCGACGAGGTCATCATGTCGCACACGAACGAGAACGAGTACGTCGCGTTCGCGGGCAACAAGAAGTCGGAGGCGCTGCAAGACCGCATCATCCTCGTGCGCGTTCCCTACAACCTGCGCGTCTCGCAGGAAGAGAGAATCTACGACAAGCTCCTCAAGCAGTCCGACATCCTCCGCAACGTCCACATCGCGCCGAGCACCCTGAAGGTCGCCGCGATGTTCGCCGTGATGACCCGGCTCGAAGAGCCGAAGCGCGCCAACGTCGACGTCGTCAAGAAGATGAAGCTCTACGACGGCGAGGACGTGGAAGGCTATAAGTCGAAGGACGTGCGCGAGCTGAAAGAGGAGGCCGTGCGCGAGGGCATGGACGGAATCTCGCCGCGCTACATCATCAACCGGCTCTCGTCGGCACTCGTGCGCGACGGCATCACCTGCATCAATCCGATTGACGCCCTGCGCGCCATCAAGGACGGCTTCGAGCAGCACACCGGCATCAACGCGGAGCAGCGCGAGCGCTATCTCAACCTCATCTCGGCGGCCCGCAAGGAGTACGACGAGATGGCGAAGACAGAAGTGCAGCGCGCCTTCGTCTACTCGTTCGAGGAGATGGCGCGCACGATGTGCAACAACTACCTCGACAACGTCGAGGCCTATTGCAACAAGGAGAAGATCAAAGACCCCATCACCGAGGAGGAGATGGAGCCGGACGAGCAGCTCATGCGCTCCATCGAGGAGCAGATCGGAATCAGTGAGAACGCCAAGAACACCTTCCGCCAGGAGATTCTCATCCGCATCTCTTCCTACGCGCGCAAGGGCAAGTCGTTCGAGTACACTTCGCACGAGCGTCTGAAGGAGGCCATCGAGAAGAAGATTTTCGCCGACCTGAAGGACGTCGTGAAGATCACGACCTCGGTGAAGACGCCCGACCCAGACCAGCTCCGCCGCATCAACGAGGTCGTCGACCGGCTGGTGAAAGAGCACGGCTATTGCCCCGTCTGCGCCAACGAACTTCTGACCTACGTCGGCACGCTGCTCTCGCGCTGACGCGGGCGATCAATAAGACGCAAGCGACGCCCGCCCTTCCCCGTGGAGTGCGGGCGTCGCAATTTTCACCCTTACCCGCGGGGTTTAGGAGAACGACAAGATGAGCAAAGAAGACGACGAGCGGGAAGAGAGAAGGAAGCGTTTGCTAGAGATGTCATCTGATGCCCGCATACTCTCAATGTTTGAAAAACTGATCGCATTGGCGGAAGCACAGGAAGAGGAGTCGAGCCGTAGGACAGAAGATGCGCAGCGTAAGTCGGATGAGATGCAGCGCAACATGGATTTCATCGTCCGGCAGCAGGCGCAGTTCTCCGCCGACCTACAGCACTTGCGCGAGGTGCAGGCGCGCTCGGAGCAGAAATGGGAGCGGACGGCGCAGGGCATTACCGCACTCCTCGCACTCGCGGAGATGCACGAACGGGAGATTTTTGAACTCCGGCAGACTCAGGCAGAGGCTCAGGCGCGGACTGATGCTCAGATGGTGGAGACCGGCGAGCGGTTGAATGCCCTAATCAACACCGTCGAGCAAATCATCAGCGAGCGGCGCAACGGTGGGCAGAAGGGTGAAGGGAACTCGGAATGACGAACGAGTCGCAGATTTCGGGGACGATTCAGCGCAACGACTGGTCTTTGCAGCGCAAGGGCATCATCGATCAGGAGCGGCACAAGGAGCGCGTGAAGGACGCCATCCGCAAGAACCTCGGCTCGATTGTCTCGAACGAGGCGATTATCCTTTCG
>JALZHC010000790.1 GCA_030914105.1 Acidobacteriota bacterium | reverse complement strand
GCGCAGCCCGGCGTGAAGGAGTATGAGATCGAGGCGCTCATCGAGTACATCTTCCGCCGCCGCGGCGCGTCCGCTCCCGCCTACAACTCAATCGTCGGCGCGGGCGCGAACGCGACGATACTTCACTACGTCAACAACGAATCGGAACTCAAAGACGGCGACCTCCTACTAATTGACGCCGGCGCGGAGTATGAGGGCTTCGCCTCCGACATCACGCGCACCTTCCCCGTGTCGGGCCGCTTCACCGAGGCGCAGCGCGACATCTACCAGCTCGTGCTCGACTGCCAGGAGCAGTGCACGCAGATGGTCGCGCCCGGCGTGACGATGGACGAGATGCACGCGCGCTCGGTCGAGATTCTGACCGAGGGAATGGTTCGTTTGGGGCTGCTTCAGGGCGACGTGAAGAAGCTCATCGAGGAGGAAGGGTACAAGAAGTTCTATATGCACCGCCTCGGCCACTACCTCGGCCTGGACGTGCATGACGTGGGCCTCTACCACGCCGACGGCCAGCCGCGCCCGGTCGAGGCCGGCATCGTGATGACGGTCGAGCCTGGCCTCTACATCTCCGAAGACGCCGAGGACATCCCCGACAAGTACCGCGGCATCGGCGTGAGGATTGAAGACGACGTGCTCGTCACCGCGGAAGGCCACCGCGTGCTCACCGCCGCAGCGCCGAAGCAGGTCGAAGAGATCGAGTCGCTGATGGCACGCTGACTCCGTAGGCCGGCGTTCGAGAAGTTCACCGCTGCTGTCCCATTGGGGGCGATTGAAAGTCGCCCCTAATGGGACTTCTCTAATCGTTCTAAGAAGATTTCCTGTTCGGTCAAACAGTCTTAGAAGATTCCCTGTCCGGGCGTCAGCACGTTGTCCGGGTCGTAGAGATGCTTGGCGCTGGCGAACTCGCCCCAGACGGGTTGAAAGTGTTTCTGCCAGTCGTGCTTCGTCATCGGCACGGAGTCAATCGGGTAGCGCTTGCCGCCGGCGTCGGTCACGCCGTCGAAGAGTTGGCGGTTGGCCTCGACGAGTTGGGCGGTGCGTTCGGGCGTGGGCGGCAGCGCGTTGCGCAGCAGCGAGAAGACGAAGAAGTGCGCTTCGTCCGGCACGCGGAAGAAGGGCGCGCGGAACAGGCTCCGGTTGAAGGGGTAGATGAGCACAGGCCCCTGGCCCACGTCGTCGGGGTTGAGGCCGGCGAGAGTGCCGCCGATGAAGGCGGCGGCGTTCGAAGAGGGGACGAAGAGGTTGACCCAGGGGTGCGGGACGAACCACGCGCCGATCTGGCGGAGGAAGGCGACCGTCGGCGCGAGCCGGTTGAGGTAGTCGAAGTATGTCATGTCCTGCGAGGACTGCGTGCCCGGAATGAAGGAGAGGCCGGAGAGCAGCGCGGCGTCGTTCGGCTCGTGGCCCGCGGAGAAATATTTCGCGGCCTCAAGCTGGAAGAGCCAGCCGCCCGCGCCGTCGGGCGCGGAGAAGCCCTGAACGGTGTCGAAGCGCCCGTCGTCAATGAGCGTCGAGAGGTCTGCGAGGAATTGTCCGAGGTCGCCGTAGAGCGCGTGATAGAGGCGCGCGCTCGGCGGCGCGGGCGCGAGGCGGACGCGCGCGCCGACGATGATGCCGAACTGTCCGAGTCCCGCGCGCACGGCGTCGAAGAGTCTCGGCTGCTGCGCAGCGGAGCAAGTGACCAGCTCGCCTTCGCCCGTGACGACTTGCAGCTCGATGACGTTATCAACCTGCGGCCCGAACCGAAACGCCTGGCTGCCGATGCCGCCGACCGAGAGCGTGCCGCCGACCGTCAGCTCGAGGAAGTCAACCAGCACGGGCGGCGTCAGGCCCTGCGGAATGGTCTGCGCGAGCAGGTCGAGCCAACGCACGCCGCCGTCAACGAGCGCGCTCGTCGAGCTGACCTCGTGAACCTGCGAGAGCGCGGACATGTTGATGACCACGCCGGCCAGCGCCTGATCCTGCCCCTGCGTGCTGTGCCCCTGCCCGCGCGCGGCCACCTGTATCTGGTTGGCGCGCGCGAACTGAACCATCTTGACGACATCGTTCACCGAGCCGGGCTGGAGGACTGCGACGGGGCGTCGGTGGACGAAGTGTCCGAAGTCGTCGGCGGCGGCGTCGAGCGAGGCGTCGTCTGTGAGGAGGCTCCCGTCGAACGCGGGGAAGGCGGGCGCGAGCGCGCGCAGGCTGCCCGCGAGTTCGCGCGCCGTCACCCAGCCGCGCAGGCGCGTGTCGAAGCCGACGACGACCGCGGCAGCCGCGACGCCGCGCAAAAAATTCCGGCGCGAATTCTCTTTATCCATTTGTCATCTCCTTTAAGGGGGACGTTAAAGAACGGGTCGGAAACCGTGCGCGGCGTCGGGCCGCGTCAGGCACTCTAATTCGGGCACGCCTCACGCGCGCCTGCTCGCGGATGCAAGTTCTTTGGTGAAACCCTATCCCCGGCTCGTCGTGGATTGAGAGGAAAGAAGCCCTGCAAGAAACTAACTGAAAATCACCGCCCGCCGTGTTCGGCCCACACTATATCACCGCCGCCGCGCGAGGCAACAAAAAATTACGAGTGGGTGTGCAGTAAGGCAGTAGCCCGACCGTGAGGGAGGGCGTGAACGGAAGGCGGAAGGCAGAAGGCGGAAGGATGAAGTG
>JALZHC010000789.1 GCA_030914105.1 Acidobacteriota bacterium | reverse complement strand
GCCTCCTTCATCGCGTTCTTGATGCGCTTGATATCGGTGAGCTGCGAGCCGATGTGGAAATGCAGGAGCTTGAGCATGTCGATGCGCCCCTCTTCCTGCATGCGGCGGACGGTTTCGAGAATCTCGGTGGTCGTCAGCCCGAACTTCGCAGCCTCGCCGCCCGACTTCTCCCAGCGGCCCGAACCCTTCGAGTAGAGCTTCACTCTCAGGCCGACCATCGGCAGGTTGCCCTCTTCGTAACGCTCGGCGACCTTCAAGACGTGGTCAAGCTCGTTCAGCTTCTCGATGACGATGACGACGCGCTTGCCGCTGCGCGCGCCGAGGAAGGCCAGCTCGATGAACTCCTCATCCTTAAAGCCGTTCAGGACGAGCAGGCTGTCCGACGACTGCTCCATGGCGAGCGCGCCGTAAAGCTCCGCCTTCGAGCCGGCTTCGAGTCCAAAGTCGTAGCGCGTGCCCTCGCGCAGATACTCTTCGACGACCGCGCGGTTCTGGTTGACCTTCATCGGGTAGACGCACATGTGCGCGCCCTGGTACTCGTACTCGCGTATGGATCGCTGGAAGGCGCGCTGGAGCTTTCTGACCTGCGCGGTGATGAGCTGTGGGAAGCGCAAAAGGACGGGCGTCGTGATGCCGCGACGCCGCAGGTCGTCTATGATCTCGCGCACGTCGGCCGCGCTCGTGTGGTCGGTCTCCGAAGGGTAGACAACCAAGTTGCCCTTGCGATTGATGCCGAAGTACCCGGCCCCCCAGTCCTCGATGCCGTAGGTTTCAAGCGTCTGTTCGATGGCCGTGGTCAACTTCTAGCTCTCCTGCCTCCCCTCGGGTTCGTCCATTGTTAGTGTTAGGGCAAAGTTTAGCGCGGTCAGCCTCCTCGGTCGGCCTGTGCGGTTTGAAGACATCAGGATTGGACAACTTAAACGCGCAATTTAACAGAAAAGGCGGGGGCGGTCAAAAACTATTTTTTTCGCGCGCCTTTGCGGCTAAACGACGTGCGGGAAAGGTTTATCCGGGGGCCTCGGCGGAGGCTTCGAGACGGCGCTCGGCGGGCGCGACGCGCGAAAGCCTTGACAGGTCGGCGCGCGCGGCTATAATGCCAGCTTTTTAAAGCGTCAGTGAGGTGTATGACGCCCAACCCCGCTCTCGTTTCCGCCGCGCTTCCGCCCGCCGCCGAAAGGCGGCTGAGCATTTCCACCCCCTACAAAATTTTTCAGGAGAGACTATGGACGCAAAAACGGTCTTGAAGTACGCCGAAGACCAGGAGGCGAAGTTCGTCTCGGTTCGTTTCACAGACCTCGTAGGTTCCTGGCAGCACCTGACCTTCCCCATACACGAGCTCGACGAAGGTTCCTTCGAGGACGGCTTCGGCTTCGACGCCTCAAGCATCCGCGGCTGGGCCTCGATCCACGAGTCCGACATGCTGCTTATCCCCGACGGCACGCGCTTCTGGATGGAGCCGTTCGCAGAAGAGCCGACGCTCTGCCTCGTCGCCAACGCCGTCGACCCGATCACGAAAGAGGGCTACGCCTTCGACCCGCGCTCGGTCGCGCAGCGCGCCGAGAGCTACCTCAAGTTCACGGGCATCGCAGACACCGTCAACTTCGGCCCCGAGGCCGAGTTCTTCGTCTTCGACGGCGTCGAAGTTGACAACGAGCCGCACTCTTCGGGCTACCGCATCCACTCGGACGAGGGCATCTGGAGTTCCGGGCGCGGCGAGAGCCAGACGCAGGGGCCGAACCTCGGCTACCGCGTACGCAACAAGGAGGGCTACGTCCCCGTCCCTCCCGCCGACTCGCTCGCAGACCTTCGCTCCCAGATTTCGCTCACGCTGGAGCAGGTCGGCATCACGGTCGAATGCCATCACCACGAGGTCGCCACCGCCGGTCAGTGCGAAATTGACTTCCGCTATTCGACGCTGCTCGGAACTGCCGACAACCTCCAGCTCTTTAAATACATCGTCCGCAACACTGCTTATCAATACGGCAAGACGGCCACCTTCATGCCGAAGCCGCTCTACGGCGACAACGGCTCCGGGATGCACTGCCACCAATCTCTCTGGAAAGACGAGAAGCCGCTCTTCGCCGGAGACGGCTACGCCGGACTCTCCGACCTCGCTCGCTTCTACATCGGCGGACTCTTGAAGCACGCCGCCTCAATCGTCGCCTTTGCTGCCCCGACAACCAACAGCTACAAACGTTTGGTTCCCGGCTTTGAAGCGCCTGTCAATCTGGCCTACTCGGCTCGCAATCGCTCGGCGGCCATCCGCATCCCGATGTTCTCGACCAACCCGAAGCTCAAGCGTTTGGAGTTTCGTCCGCCCGACCCCAGTTGTAATCCGTACCTGGCTTTTTCGGCGATGGTGATGGCTGGACTTGACGGCATCCAGAACCGGATTGATCCGGGCGAGCCTTTGGACAAAGACATCTATGACCTTGCGCCGGAAGAGCTGAAGGAAGTGCCGAGCTTGCCGGGCTCTTTGGACGAGTCTTTGAGCGCGCTGGAAGCCGACCACGAGTTCCTCCTCAAGGGCGACGTGTTCAGCCCGCAGTTGATCGAGCGCTGGATAACTTACAAGCGGGAGAAAGAGATTCAGCCGCTGCGCATGCGCCCGCACCCGCTGGAGTTTGCGCTCTACTACGA
>JALZHC010000788.1 GCA_030914105.1 Acidobacteriota bacterium | reverse complement strand
TGATGGAGCTGATGATAGGGCCGGGCGGCATGACGGGCGCGGCGGGCATGAACATACCCGGCATGCCTCCCGGCGCGCAGCCGCCCGCGGGCGAGGCCGAGAGCAGCACGGGCGCGGGCGTCCCCGGCTCCGGCGTCCCCGGCGCGGCCTCTTCGGTCGGCCCGAAGCAGCCGGGCACGATAAGGGTCGGGGTTGCCGCCATCAACAACAAAGCGGGCGGCTCCGTCTCGCTCGACGCATTGCGTTCGCGCCTCGTCGGCTCAATCTCAGGCTCAGGCGTCGAGGCCGTCCCGCTCGATGCGTCGGAAGCGCCCGCGGCGGAGGCCGAGGCCAAACAGAAGGACTGCGACCTCGTGCTCTACACGGACATCTCCGCGCTCAAGCAGTCGGCGGCGAGCAAGATCGGCGGCATGTTCGGGCGCGCGGCGGGAGTGGGCGGCGGAGGCGACCGCTACGAGTCGCGCGTCGACTTCCGACTCTTCGCCGTCGGCGGAGCCTCGCAGCTTGAAGCGAACGCGACGGCCAAGGAAGACGGCGCGGACGCGAGCGTCGGCTCGGCGCTCGAAAAGGAGGCCAGGGCCGTCGCCGCCGCGGCGCGCAGGAAGAAGTAGGCCCAACGGGGAAGGCAAAAGGCAGAGAGGGTGTTAGGTGTTAGGTGCTGGGTGCTGGTAGGTTGAAGACTACCAGCACCTAACACCCAAAACCTAACACCCTCTTTTCTATCCTCAGAACAGCAGCTTGAGGGCGAACTGAATCTGGCGGGAGGAGCCGGAGTCGCCGGTGGCGAAGCGCGTGTTGGTGATGACGCCGAAGCTCGTGCTGCCGGGCTGCGCGACGCGACCGGGCTGGCCGAAGTTGGCGTGGTTGAAGAGGTCGAAGAACTCGGCGCGGAACTGCACGCGCACCTTCTCCGTCAGGTTCGTGTTCTTGATGACGGAGAAGTCTGTATTGTTGAAGGTCGGGCCGATGATGACGTTGCGGCCCAGGCTGCCGAAGTGGTAGAGGGTCGCCAGCCTGCCGTTCGAGCCGGTGACGACCGAGACCGGCAGGACGAAGACCGAGCCGGCGGGGCAGGAGCCTCCGGGGCGCGGGTCGCAGACCGTGTTGTTGAACCACTGGTTGGGCGTGCCGACGAGCTGGACGGGGCCGGTCACGTCCGGGCGCAGCGTCGCCACGCCGGTCAGCGAGTTGGCGTTGGCCGCCGCGATGGCGCTGGCTCCGCTGCCGAGGGCGGCGGCGTTTCCGGCGAGGATGTTGACGGGGTTGCCGCTCTGCGCCTGCGTGATGACGGTCAGCTCCCAGCCCTCCTTCAGGCGGTTGCCGCGGAAGGGAAGCTCGTAGAGTGAGCTGACGACGAAGCGGTGGCGCGCGTCGAAGTCCGAGAGGCCGCGGTCGCCGCGCAGGTTGTAGCTGTCCTGCACGGTCACGCCCTGCGAGCTTTGCGAGTTGTAGTCGATGGACTTCGAGAAGGTGTAAGAAGCGTTGAACTGAAGGCCGCGCGAGAGGCGCTTCTGCGCCGTCGCCCAGAGCGCGTTGTAGCTGGAGTTGCCCGTGCCCTCGCGCTCGGTGATGTTCAGCAGCGGTACGTTCGGCGAAATCGGGCTGGACGGCGAGACCGCCTGGAACCGGCGCAGGCCCGACGGGAGTATCTGGTTGATGTTGCGCGAAAGGCGCAGGTGCGTGCCCTTCGAGCCGACGTAGCCGAGCGTGACGCCCAAGCCCCGCGCGACCTCGCGCTGCACGTTCACGTTCCAGGACTGAACGTAGGCGTTGTCGAAGCCGAGGTCGGTGGCGTTCGGCGAGAGCGAGCTGCCGGGCGCGGCGTTGCCGGGCAGGAGCAGGGCAGCGAAGGTGGACGTGCGACCTGCGGGCAGCGCCAGCGGGTTGGCAAACGGCGGGTTCGAGGCCAGGCCCGTGACGAGGTTCGTCACCGGCTGGTCAACCATCACGGCGTAGGCGGCGCGCACGCTCGTCTTGCCGTCGCCCCAAGGGTCCCACGCGAACCCGGCTCTCGGCTCGAAGTTCTTCCGGTTGGTCGCGTAGACGGGCGCGATGCCGTGGTTGACCTCGACGAGCGATTGGGTGGCGGGGACGAAGTTGACGAAGCGGTCGAAGCGCTCTGTGGGCGACATGTTCCAGTCGTAGCGCAGGCCGAGTTCGAGCGTCAGGTTCTTGCGCACCTTGTAGTCGTCCATCGCGAAGAAGCCGAGCGCGCCCTGGCTGATGCTGCTCGTGACGTTATTGGAGCCGTTGGCGAGCGTGATGGCGAAGGTGCTGACGGTGCCGGCGAGGAAGTTGTTGATGTTGGAGAAGCCGAGCGTGCCGGTGTCGGCGTTGAAGTTGTTGTTGAGGAAGCGGCGGAACTCGCCACCGAACTTGAAGGAGTGGTTGCCGTGCAGGTAGTTGAGCGTGTCGGAGAAGACGAAGGTGGTGTCGCCGCGCCCCTGCGGGAAGCCGGAGGGGCCGCCGAAGTTGAGCGTCGTGCCGGTGATCGAAATCTGCGGCAGGCCGAGCGGCGCGTTGACGCCGTCGAGGATGCCGAAGTCCGCCGGGTTCAGGAGCGCGTTCGGCGTGAACGTGATGTGGATGCGGTTGAAGCCGAAGCGCGCCTCGTTGACGACCGTCGGGCCGAAGGTGTGCG
>JALZHC010000787.1 GCA_030914105.1 Acidobacteriota bacterium | reverse complement strand
ATGGAGAACACACTGACGGCGGCGCGGCGCTCGCGCAGGGCGACGCCACGGCGCACGCGGAAGAGAGCCGCGACCCTTATGACTTGTTATGCGAGGAGGCGGCTGCCGCGCCGCCCGGCTCTGACGGCGTGCTGTGGGCACCTTACCTGATGGGCGAGCGGACGCCGCACCTCGACCCGCGCGCACGCGCCGCGCTCGTGGGTCTGGCGGCGAGCCATACGCGCGCGCACGTCGTCCGCGCGATACTCGAAGGCGTGGCCTTCTCTCTGCGCGACACGCTGACCATCTTCGACGAGATGCGCGTCCCCATCGAGACGATTCGGCTCGGCGGCGGCGGAGCGCGCTCTTCGCTCTGGCGGCAGATTCAGGCGGACGTCTACGGACGCGCCGTCGAGATACTCGCCGCCGAAGAGGGCGCGGCCTACGGCGCGGCGCTGCTCGCCGGAGTCGGCGGCGGCGTGTGGCCTTCGGTTGAAGAGGCTTGCGCGCGCGCGGTGCGCGTGGCCGCGCGCGTCGAGCCGGACGCCGACACGTCGGCTCTTTTGAATAAACGCTACGCCTCCTTCCGCGCGCTCTACCCTGCGCTGCGCGCCGTCGCGGAGGCCGGCGATAAGTGAGAGAGCATCGCAGAGTCGGACAGGTCAGCCACAAAGGTCAGCCGCACCGGCAGGTTTCTTAAACAGAGGGGAGGCTTGCGACATGACACAAAAGAGATACGCGCCACGGCCAGAGCACAAGTTCACTTTCGGCCTTTGGACTGTCGGCAACCGCGGGCGCGACCCGTTCGGCGATGCCGTGCGGCCCACACTTCCGCCCGTCGAGGCCGTGCGAATGCTGGCCGAAGTCGGCGCGTGGGGCGTCAACTTCCACGACAACGACCTCGTGCCGATTGACGCCACGGCGCAGGAGCGCGACCGACTAGTGCGCGAGTTCCGCGCGGCCTGCGAGGAGACGGGCATCGTCGTCCCGATGGCGACCGTTAATCTTTTCTACGAGCCTGTCTTTCGCGACGGCGCGTTCACGGCCAACGACCCGCGCGTGCGCGCCTACGCCGTGCAGAAGACCTGCCGCGCGATGGACTTGGGCGCGGAATTCGGCGCTAAGATTTTTGTCCTCTGGGGCGGGCGCGAGGGCGTCGAGACCGACGGGTGCCGACGGCCCGATGAGGCCGTCAAGCGTCTGCGCGAGGCCATCAACTACCTCTGCGAGTATTCGCTGTCGCAAGGCTTCGGTTACCGTGTAGCACTCGAAGCGAAGCCGAACGAGCCGCGCGCGGACATCTACATGCCGACGACCGGCGCGTACCTCGCCTTCATCACGACGCTCGAACACCCGGAGTTGGTCGGCGTCAACCCGGAGGTCGCGCACGAGCACATGCCGGGCCTGAACATGACGCACGCGGTCGCGCAGGCCTGGGAGGCCGGCAAGCTCTTTCACATAGACCTCAACGATCAGGTGCCCGGACGCTACGACCAGGACTTGCGCTTCGGCTCGGCCAACCCGAAGGCCGCCTTCTGGCTGGTGAAGTTCCTCGAAGACGTCGCTTACGACGGGCCGCGCCACTTCGACTCGCACGCCTACCGCACCGAAGACTACGAAGGCGTGCGTGAGTTCGCGCGCGGGAGCATGAGGACTTACCTCATCCTGAAGGAGAAGGCCGAGGCGTGGAACGCCGACCCGGAGATCAAGGCAATCCTCGCCGAGATTAACGAGGCCGACACGGAAGCGCCCGGCGTCGGCGCTTTCTCAAAGGAGGGCGCGGCGTCTCTGCTTGGCTTCGACTTCGACCGGCGCGCGCTCGCCGCCAAGCGTCTGCCCTACGAGCGGCTCGACCAGATCACGACCGACATCCTGCTCGGCGTCAGATAGTTTGCAGACTGCTTGCCGCCACGCGGTTAACTTTCACGCGAAGGAAAGTTCTCGATGAGCTTCAACGCACACGCCCGTCTCCGCCCGCGCGGGAGCGGCCATGTCATCGCGCGCGTCTCGGTCGCGCTCGCAGTGGTTTGTGCATTCGTGCCGCGTGCGGGCACGCGCTCAGAGGAGAAGATGCCCGACTATAAAAACCCGCGTCTGCCGGTCGAGCGGCGCGTGGCGGACTTGCTGGGCCGGATGACTCTCGAAGAGAAGGTGGCGCAGCTCGTCTGCCTCTGGACGGGGAGGCCGCAAGCTGGGCCGCAGACCGACTTCTCGACCGACCGCGGCGACTTCTCGCCGGAGAAGGCTCGCATGGTGATGCAGTACGGCATCGGGCAGATCGCGCGCCAGCGCGAGCGCAAAGACCCGCGCGAGGCCGCGCGTTTCGCCAACGCACTTCAGAAGTGGCTCGTCGAGCAGACACGGCTCGGCATCCCGGCCATCTTCCACGACGAGATTCTGCACGGCCTCATGGCCCCGAAGGGCACGAGCTTTCCGACGCCCATCGCGTTGGCGAGCAGTTGGGACACGGAACTCGTCTCGCGCGTCTTCAAAACCGCCGCGCTTGAGACTCGCGCGCGCGGCAGCCATCAAGTGCTCGGCCCCAATCTCGACCTCGCGCGCGAGCCGCGCTGGGGCCGCACGGAAGAGACTTACGGCGAAGACCCTTACCTCGTCTCGCGCATGGGCGTCGCCGTCATCCGTGCGCTTCAGGGTCAGGGGC
>JALZHC010000786.1 GCA_030914105.1 Acidobacteriota bacterium | reverse complement strand
CTTGTTGAAGGTCGGCGTGCCCTTAAACAGCATGTGTTCGAGCAGGTGTGTCGCGCCCGTGTGCCCGACCGCCTCGTTGCGCGAGCCGACGCGGTAGACCACGAGCAGCGTCACGACCGGCTCGACGCGATTCTCCGCGAGCAGAAGCTTCAGGCCGTTGGCGAGCCTGTACTCGCCGACGCCCTCCTCTTCGCCGACGAACTCGACCCCCTCCGGCAAATGCTCCGTCCGCACGCTCAAAATTTTTCTCCCCACACGCTCGAAATTTTCTCCCCCGACCTCAACCTACGAAAATGCCGCGGGCGACACCGGCCTCTCCCTTCAACGCCCGCGCGGGGCAAAGCGGGGCGGGCTGCGCACTCAAGGTCTGGCGACGTTCGCGGCGGCGTCTTCATGCTAACAAATCGGCGCGGGCGAGTGAAATCCGACTCCGACCGGACGGCGTTTCAACTCTCCTTCGGGCGCGCGAAAACTTCCGGCCGCCGAGTCGCGGCGCGGCGTTTGCTCCTGATAACAGGTGCCGCAGAATGAGTGCCGCCGGAGAATGAGTGCCGCGGGCGTTTGCTCTTTGCCGAATGAAGACGGCAATGAACGGCGTTGGATGAGGTCGAGCCGGAGGCGTTATCCATCTGCTTCGGGCCGAGGCCGGCGTAGGCGTCTCGGTCGCGCGGCGACGCGTCCGGTTAACGATGTCGTCTAACGCGGCGACTTTATGGTGTGCCCCTTCGGCTCTTCGGAGTGTGAGACGCAGGCCGCAGACCGTAAAAGCCCGGCGTCGGCGCGCCCGGCATAAGATTTGTTTGCAGCCCGACACAGGAGGTCTGATATGAAACCAACCCAAACGAAAAGCAGAATCGGGACGGCGGCCCTGACGCTCTCGCTGCTGCTCGGCATCGGCGCGTCGAGCGTGACGGCGCAGGCGCAGTACCGCGGCAACCGCGGCTGGTATCAGCGCGACCAGGACAGGGATCGTGACCGCGACCGCGATAGAGACCGTGACCGGGATCGTGACCGCGACCGCGACCGTGATAGGGATCACGACCGCGATTACGAACGCAACCGCCGAGGCCGCCGCTGGGATCGTTACGGCACTTACGGCGGCTCCTTCCAACTCCGCCAGACCGCGCTCAACGCCGGCTACAACGAGGGCATCAAGGAAGGGCGCAAGGATCGCCGCCGCGGCAGGCGCGCGCGCTTCTGGGACTTCAGCTCCTACCGCAACGCCGACCACGACTACAGCTCGCGCCTCGGCGACAAGGAACTCTACCGCCGTTACTACCGCGAGGGCTTCGAGAACGGCTACGAGGACGGCCTCAGAGGTTACTGAGGACGCCGGTCAGCGGCTTACTAAAGCCGACCGCCGACGCAAGCGAGACCGCGACAGAAGAGACGCCGCGACACAGGCCGCGGCGTCTCTCTTTATTACGGGCCAAGCTTCTCTTCTTCCGGGCCGGGCCTTTCGCAGGCCGGCGAGCGCGCCGCCCGGCTTTACCGCACAAAGCACTTGACATCAATTTCCATCCCGTTGTATCTTCGATGCGGCATGGCAGTCGTCCGACCCTTCCAGAAGCCTTCGACAGAAGAGCCGCCCGCGCTCCACGACCGGGCGATGGATAACCTGCGCTTCATCCGCGAGACGATGGAGCGCGCCTCTTCTTTTACAGCCGTGCCGGGCTGGGGCCAGGTCGCCATCGGGGTGACGGCGCTGTTTGCCGCGCTCGTCGCCTCGCAGCAGAAGACTTTCGCCGACTGGCTTGCCGTCTGGCTCGCAGAGGCCGCGGTCTCCGCCGCCATCGCCGGCTGGACGATGTATCGCAAGGCACACGCCTCCGATACCTCCCTCCTCTCACGCCCCGGCAGGAAACTGATCATCAACCTCTCGCCGCCCGTTCTCGTCGGCGCGCTCCTGACGGTCGTCTTCTACCGCGCCGGCCTGCCCGGCCAACTGCCCGGACTCTGGCTCCTGCTCTACGGCACGGGCGTCGTCACCGGCGGCGCTTTCTCCGTGCGCCCGGTTCCCTTCATGGGGCTGTGCTTCATGCTCGTGGGGGCGGGCGCACTGTTCTGCCCGGCGGCCTGGGGCAACGCTTTCATGGCCGCGGGCTTCGGCCTGCTCCACATCATTTTCGGACTACACATAGCGAGGAATTATGGCGGCTAAACAGAACGCACTGGCGAAGGATCGGAGTAGGGCGAAGACCGGCGCGCAGGCATCGCCGGGAAGTTTGCGCGACCAGAGACGCGCGAAGCCGTCGGAAGGCCCCGCACACGCCGCCGAACTCGACCGGCTCATCCACGAACGCGTCCGGCTCGCCATCGTCAGCGCCCTCGCCGTCAACGACTCGCTCACCTTCAACGACCTCAAACAACTCCTGAACACAACGGACGGCAACCTGAGCGTGCACGCGCGTAAGCTCGAAGAGGCTCAGTACGTCGTCTGTAACAAGTTCTTCGACGGGCGCACGCCCAAGACCGAGTACAAGCTGACGGCCGCGGGACGCCGCGCGCTCGAACGTTATCTCGGCCACATGGAGAGCGTCATCCGCGCGGCGCGCGGCGGCTAAAGACGAAAGGGAAGAGAAGGGTCGGGCCGCGAGCGCCCGAATTTTTTTGCGCACCCACTTTATAGGATAAAGGGCTTTAC
>JALZHC010000785.1 GCA_030914105.1 Acidobacteriota bacterium | reverse complement strand
AGACGGCCCGGCCTTCGGCGATGGCGCGCAGCAATATGAGAAGGCCGCGCGCCGTCGTCGTGTTATTCAACCCGCGCTCGAACGCCTTGCCGTCCTCGACGCCGCGCAGGACTCGGATGCCGCGCGCGCCCATCCGACGCATCAGCTCCATGACGCGCTCAGGCGTGACGCGCTCGATGATGATATCGGTGGCAAGGTTGCTGCTCTCCGTAATCATCAGGCGGAGAAGCTCGCGCACGGTCTCGGTCGAGCCGATCTTCCGGTAGAGCGTCTGCTCGGAGTCGTCGGCGGGCGAGACGGAGAAGGTGCTGCCGTCGGCGATTGACTTGAACTCGTTTTTGACCGCGAGCCGCTCATCGAGCGAGAGCCGGCCTTCACGCGCCTCTCGGTAGACCTCAAGCATCACGGGCACCTTCATCGTGCTCGCCGCGTGGAAGCTTGCGTCGGGGTCAATCAGAAGCTCTCGGCCCGTCTGCAAATCTCGGAAGGCGACCGCCGCGGTCTCGGCTCCGCTCGCCGTAATCAGCCCGCGAATCTTCGCCTCCAGCGCGTCCGTGCCGCGCCGCGTCTGCCCGAAGACGCGCGCGGGCGCGTTGAGCGCGCAAGCGAGCGCGGCCAGACAGAGGACTCCGCGGATTGAGAGCCGAATGAACATCGCCGCCAACGTTGTACTATACTTGCCGCCGCAAGCAAACTCTTTCGGGGCGCGGAGAGGTTTTCGGGAGGCATAACATGTCAGAAACGACGAGCGCGGGTCAGGATAGAGAGTTGGCGACGCTGGCGGGCGGCTGCTTCTGGTGTCTGGAGGCGGTCTACAAAGAGCTGCGCGGCGTCGAGCGCGTCGTGTCGGGCTACGCGGGCGGCGACGTTCCGCGCCCGACCTACAGACAGGTCTGCGAAGGCACGACCGGCCACGCGGAGGTCGTGCAAATCACCTTCGACCCGCGCCAGGTCTCCTTCCGCGAGCTGCTCGAAGTCTTCTTCACCATCCACGACCCGACGACACTCAACCGGCAGGGCGCGGACGTCGGCACGCAGTACCGCTCAGCCGTCTTCTACCATAGCCCCGCGCAGCGCGAGACCGCCGAGCAAACAATCGCCGAGCTGACGGCGGCGCACGTCTGGGACGCGCCCATCGTCACCGAAGTCACGCCGCTCACAGAGTTCTACCCGGCGGAAGACTATCATCAGGACTATTTTGAGAAGAACCCCTTCCAACCCTACTGCCGCGCCGTCGTCGCACCGAAGGTCGCGAAGCTCCGCAAGCACTTTCTTGAGAAGCTGAAGGCGTGACGAAGCCGCGTGGCCTGGCGCGACTATGAAATCCTCACGCCCATCCGCGCCGAGATGCAAAGGCGGAAGTCACACTAGAGAGAAGGCAGAACCGACACCGTAGAGGAGACCCGCATGAACGACAGCGCCGGCGACGAGACCCTTTGGTATCAAACGGACCTGGACGTGTTCCTCAACCGCTGGTTCCCGAACTACGAGGCCGCGCGGCGCTCGCTCGAAAGCGAGGGCGGGTACCTTCTGCCGTACCGGCGACACTTCTACGTGTGCGAGGGCGGCGCGATCCGCGCGTTGGGACTTGAGCCGGACGACCCCGATTGGGAACGCATCGGTCGCGACTGCGCGCGACCCTCGGACGCGGAGGCCTACCGGCGTCTGCGCGAGAACCGCGAGCGTGTGAGGTCTGAGTCCAAAGACCTGTGAGGTCTGAGTCCGAAGGTTAGTCGCCGCGCTCGACCGCCTCGCGCAGCTCGCGGAAGAGGCGCGCGAGGTCTGCGAGCTGGTAGTTGGCGTTGAGGCCGGACGGGTTCGGGAGCACCCAGACGTTTGCGGCCTCAAGCTTTTCCGGCTGGCGACCGACCGCCGCCTTCGGCTGCCCGAAGGCCACTCGGTACGCGCCGACGCCGATGACGGCGACGAAGTCGGGCCGGTACTTCTTCAGCTTCGTGCGCAGACGACGACCGCCGCGCACGAGTTCTTCCGCCGAAAGCTCCGCCGCGGTCGCGGTCGCGCGCGCGACCATGTTCGTGATGCCGTAGCCGCTCTGCAACAGTTCGCGCTCTTCAAACGGCGACAACAATCTCTCCGTGAAGCCCGCGCGGTAAAGCGTCGGCCAGAAGCGGTTGCCCGGTCGCGCGAAGTGGTGGCCGACCGCAGCCGTGTAGAGTCCGGGGTTGATGCCGCAGAAGAGCACGCGCAACCCCGGCGCAATCACGTCCGGCACGCTCCTGCCCGCCGCCGCCTGAACCTCTTCCTTAGTCGGTTTGTAAATCTTCAACGTCAGTCTCGAACGCCCCGGAATCTATCTCTCAGGTTCTGGCCGGGGATGATAACCCGCCGCGCGCGACTTTGCAGCCCGCCCTTCAGTCGAGGCGCTGGCGGCGCACGACGCGCACGCCCGCGCGCCAGTCTTCGTTGATGTCTAATCTATAAGTCTCGATGCGCGGCGTGAGGGCGCGGGCGAGCGCGGCGAAGGAGCGGTGGAAGCGGAGCATGGGCGCGACCAGGTAGACGAGCGGCGGCTCTCCGGCGACGCCCGCGTCGCCGAAGAGTCGCGCGCGCGTGAGATAGCCGGAGCGCCGTTGCTGCTCGACGCGCCGCCAGTAGTCAGCGCCCTGGAGTGCGAGCGCCGCGTCC
>JALZHC010000784.1 GCA_030914105.1 Acidobacteriota bacterium | reverse complement strand
CTCCGGGGCTCGGGCGTCGCCTGGGACGTGCGCAAGTCGCGCCCCTACGCGGCCTACGCCGACCTCGACTTCGACGTGCCCGTCGGCGAGAACGGCGACACTTACGACCGCTACCTCGTCCGCCTCGAAGAGATGCGCCAGTCGCGCCGCATCATCATGCAGGCGATCGAGAAGATGCCGGACGGGCCGGTCAACGCCAAAGTCCCGAAGGTGATCAAGCCGCCCGCGGGCGACTACTACCACTCGATCGAGGGGCCCAAGGGCGAGATCGGCTGCTACCTCGTCTCGGACGGATCGTCCAGGCCGGCGCGCGTGCGCGTGCGCCCGCCGTGCCTGATCAACTTGCAGGCGCTCCGGCAGATGTGCATCGGCCACCTCGTCGCCGACGTGGTCGCCATCATCGGCACGCTCGACATCGTGCTCGGAGAGATTGACAGGTAGCCGTCAGCGTTCAGCATTCAGCCGTAAGCTTTGCGCTTCTCTGAAAGGCTGTTCTTAAATTTGCTGCCGGCCTCTGATGAGAAGAAAGCTGAAAGCTGACGGCTGAGTGCTGACAGCTTAAAAGGATGAGACAGGAACTCTCAGGCATCATCGCCTTCCTCGAAGAGACGCCCGAAGCCGTCCGGCGTCTGCGCGACGGGCTGGTCGCCGACGACTTGAGGATGCGTGCCGACGGCGGCGGCTTCTCCTTCGTCGAGACCGTCTGCCACCTGCGCGACATCGAGCGCGAGGGCTACGGCGCGCGCATCGAGAGGATTCTCAGCGAGGAGGTGCCGAGCCTCCCCGACCTGAACGGCGCGCGCCTCGCCCGCGAGCGCCGCTACAACGAGCAGGGTTTCGACGACGGCCTCGCGGCCTTCGCGTCGGCGCGCGCGCGGAGTCTCTCCTTCATCAACGCGGCGACGGACGAGCAGCTTGGCCGCCGCGGCGTGCTGGAGGGAGCGGGCGAGGTAACGCTGGCGCGCCTCGTCTCGCTGATGTACGAGCACGACCGCGGCCACCGAGAAGAGTTGCGCACCCTGCGCGAGCAGTTGGCGGCGGGGAGGTCGAACAAAGCGTGAGAGTCATACGCCTGCCCGTCCGGAAGATGACGCGCGATGGCTTCGCGCCCTTCGGCGTGCTGCTCGACCGGCGCGGCTCCATAGACGTGGACATCGGCATGGGCGTGCCGAGCATCACGGGCGCGACTGCCGACCCCAGGCCGTTCCAGTTCGAGTTCATGGCGCGCCACAAACACACGATGCAGGTCTTCTCGCCGCTCGCAGGCTCGCAGGCCGTCATCTGCGTCGCGCCGCCGAACGGGCTGGAAGCGCCCGATGTTGATAAAGTGGTCGCCTTCAAGGTCGAAGGCCGTCTGCCTTACGCCTACTTCCGCGGCACCTGGCACACGCCGCCCTTCGCGCTCGGCGAGTGGTACTCCTACCTCGTCGTTGACCGCAAGGGCACGCTCGAAAACGACTGGGAGCTGGTTGACCTGAAGACGACGCGCGACTGCACTTTCGAGATTGAGCTTTAGAGCAGGCACGCCGCAAAGCTGTAGGGCTTGTCCTGCCCGTCGTGCTGCCGGTGATTCACGGCTTGAGCGCTAGTGAATCAAGAAGGTAACTTAAAGGTTCTTGAAACCGGTAAAGTTAGATGACCGAGCGACCAAAAAAAAGCGGCTCCCAAAGATTATGGGAGATTTTACGCGACATCATATTATGGACATTAATAATTCTCTTTTTCATCGTTCTTATCTATTACGGGCTGTCACCCAGGATTAGATATGTACCCTGATTGTCCAGGGAACTCTCTTGTGAAAGCGGGCGGGGGCAAGCTCTGCTCCCACAGACATCACATGCCGTCGAGTTTTGAAGCAGACTCTTCTTTGACCGACACATGAGACGGACAAGGACATCGCTACTCGCTCTCGCGGCGCTCGTCGCGCTGTGCCTGTCGGCGTCGGCGCGCGCGCAAGGGGCGTCGTCGCGCTGCAACGCGGCGATGAGCGCGCCCGTCTCTTTCGTCCAGCTTCCGGGCCACCCGTTCAGCACGGTCTCGACGCCGGACGGCTGCTGGCTCTTCGTCTCGCTCAACAGCTCGAACCCGAAGTCCACAAACGGCGTCGCCGTGCTCAGCCGCGCGGGCGGGCAGATAACCCTGAAGCGAGTCTTTCAGGTCGAGGCCGAGCCGACGGGGATGACCATCACGCACGACGGCAAGCTGCTCATCGCAGCGGACGGCGACTACGTCGTCTTCCTCGACGTGAGCCGGATGATTGAAGGGCGCGGCGACCCCATCCTCGGCTATATCAAGGACGCGGACTTCGCCGGAAGCGTCTACGTCAATACGACTGCCGACGACCGCTTCCTCTTCGTCAGCGACGAGAACGCCGAGACCGTCACCGTCGTCAACCTTCAGCGCGCGCGCGCCGAAGGCTTCAAAGAGACGGCCACCGTCGGCAAGATTCCCGTCGGCCTTGCGCCCATCGCGCTCACGTTTTCGCCCGACGGGCGCTGGCTCTACACGACGAGCGAGATCGCGCCCGAATCTTTCGGCTGGCCCGTCGAGTGCAAGCCCGAAGGCGCAGACCCCGCGACCGCCAAGCCGCGCTACGCGCAGGGCGCGATTATCGTCGTTGACGTTCAGAAGGCCGAGACAGACCCGGCG
>JALZHC010000205.1 GCA_030914105.1 Acidobacteriota bacterium | reverse complement strand
GTCCAGGGCCGAGCGAATCGTCGTGTCCTTGAGCTTGCGGCCCACGAGATGCGAGCCGTGCGCGATCTCGACCTGCTCGAAGGCGAGGTCTAAAGATTCAGCCGTGATCGAGTCCATGAAGTCGGCGACCGCGGGCTTCAACAGGGCTTGAGCCATGCGGTGACTGCCGATGATGGTCGGCGCGATGACGCGGTTCGCGCCCGCGCGCACGAGCTTCGGCTCGGCAGACTCCTCGACGGCGCGCGCGACGATGTGGAGCGTCGGGTTGAGCGTGCGCGCCGTGAGCACGACGTAGAGGTTCGCAGCGTCGTCGGCCAGGCACGCGGCCAATCCGTGCGCGCGCTCGACTCCGGCCTCGACCAGAGTCTCGTCGAGCGTGGCGTCGCGGATGAGAATCTGCGAGTCGGGCAGGCCAAGCTCGGCTGTGAGCAGCGCGTTGCTCTCGATGACGACGAAGGGGACGTCCGCGCGCCGCATCTCGCGCACGATACGACGGCCCACGCGGCCCGCGCCGCAGACGATGTAGTGGTCTCTGATCTTGCTCATCTCGCGCTGCCTCCGACGCTCGCCGTAGGCCGCCAGAATCTCGGAGCGGACGAGCGCCTGCACCGCCGACGAGAGCAGGTAGCCTGCCGTGCCGACGCCGACGACCATGAAAACGATGGCGAAGACGCGCCCCGCCGGCGACAACTCCTGCGGCGCGCCGTAGCCGACGGTCGTCACCGTCATCACGGTCATGTAGAGCGCATCTAAGAGCGACCAGCCCTCGACGAGGTGGAAGCCGACCGTGCCGAAGGCGACGACGCCCGCGAGCGCGGCGAGCGAGTACGTGAGTCGCGCGCGCGACCTCAGACGCTGCGTCAGGTTTGTGACGGGAGGCATCGAACCGTGCCTTGCTGCGGCGGCATCAAAACGGCGTCTCTCAAACTAACGCGCCACGTTAGCGAAAGGGGACTTCCGGTGTCAATCTAATAAAGTGGAATTGACCCAGCCGCGAATCGCGGATTGAGAAATGCCCGCCGCTGTTAACTGGCGGCAGGCGTCCGGCGTCAACAAAAACGCGATTTACTATTCACGATTTACCATTTACTATTTACCCGATGGCCCTGCGTCATCCGCCGAAAGAGATCATCCCGCCCGCCGCGCCGAAACGTCAGCGCGCGCCGCGCGTCGTCAGGTTCGAGGAGCCGCCCGAAAGTTTCTGGCGGCGCTGGCGGCGCCGTCTCATACGCCCGGCCACGGTCGTCCCCACAGTCGTCCTCACGGTCGCCTCGGTCGCAGTGCTGGGCTACTACTACCACGTCTTCTCGCAGCGCATTGACCGTCTGCTCCGCGGCGAAATCTTCACACGCAGCGCGGGCATCTACGCCGCGCCGAAGCAGATTCGCGCGGGCGCGGGCCTGTCGCTCGACGACGTTGTCAACCAACTGAAGCGCGCCGGCTACGTCGAGCGCACGCAGCAGGCCGACACGGCGCGCGGGCGCTACAGTGTGGACGGGACGAACCTTGAGATCGAGCCGAGTAAGGACTCGACCATCGACGGGCGACCGCAGTTCCCGCACGTGCGCGTGCAGTTCGGTCGCGGCGGCAAGACCGTCACGGCAATCAACGACATTGACGGCGGCGGCGCGAAATTGCAGGCCGCCTGGCTCGAACCGGAACTGATCAGTTCGGTCGCCGGGCCGCAGCGCGAGCGCCGAAAAGTTATCGGCTTCAAAGACCTGCCCGACCCTTTGGTGAAGGCCATCGTCACGACCGAAGACCGGGACTTCTTCAACCACTACGGCATCAACGTCCGCGGCATCCTGCGCGCGGCAGTCCGCCACTACGACGCCGACCCGAACTCGCCGCTCGCGCGACAGGGCGGCTCAAGCATCACCCAGCAGCTTGTCAAGAACCTCTTCCTCTCGCCCGAATATTCGCTCAAGCGCAAGGTGGCCGAGGCCTACATGTCTGTCATTCTTGAGACGCGTCTCTCCAAGCAGGACATCTTCGGCCTCTACTGCAACGAAGTTTACCTGGGCCAGCGCGCCGGCTTCTCCATCAAGGGCGTCGGCGAGGCGAGCGAGGCTTACTTCAACAAGGACGTGACCGCCCTGACGCTCCCTGAAGCCGCGCTCCTCGCCGGAATGATTCGCAGCCCGAACCGCTACAACCCTTACAAGTACCCGGACGTGGCCTTCGAGCGTCGCAACCAAGTCTTAGAGTCAATGAAGGAGGCGGGCGCGATCTCCGAGGTCGAGGCGGCGCGCGCGATGGCCGCGCCCGTGCAGGTCGCGCCGCAGAAGGGTCGCATTGATTCGGAAGCACCCTACTTCGTTGACTATGCGCAGAACCAGCTCGGCGACATCCTCGCAGACACTTCCGCCGCCGACCGCCTGCGCATCTACACGACCATCGACATGGACTTGCAGCGCGCGGCCTACGCGGCTCTGGTCAAACAGCTCGCCGCGCTCGACCGCGTGCAGGCGAAGCGTTACCCGCCCGGCACACTGCAAGCGGCGCTCGTCGCCATGCGCGCCGACACGGGCGAGATCGTCGCGATGGTCGGCGGGCGCGACTACGAGAAGAGCCAACTGAACCGCGCGACCGACGCCATGCGCCAGCCCGGCTCTGTCTTCAAGCCCTTCGTCTACGCGACGGCGATTAACACGGCCTACGACCCCATCCCGCGCGTCATCACCGCCGCGACTACGTACATGGACGAGCCGAAAACTTTCACCTTCGGCAACCAGCAATACTCGCCCGGCAACTTCGGCGAACAGTATTCGCACAAGCCCGTCACCGTGCGCGACGCGCTCGCGCACAGTCTCAACGTCGTCACGGTCGAGGTCGCGCAGGAAGTGACCATCGGTCGCGTGATGAACCTCGCCGCCCGAGCGGGCCTGCCGAAGCCGAAGCAGAACTATCTGGCGCACGCGCTCGGCACGAACGAGGCGACGCCTTTGCAAGTCGCCTCGGCCTACACGGCCTTCGCGCAGTTGGGGACGCGCGTCACGCCCTTCGGCATCGCGCGCGTCACCACCGGAGGCGGCAACACCATCGCCGCGCCGCAGGGGCAGAAGAGCGAGGTTATGCGCCCGCAGGTCGCCTACATCCTGGACTCGATCATGAAGGACGTGGTGAACCGCGGGACGGCAGCGAAGGTTCGCGCGCGTGGCTTTCGCGCCAACGTCGCGGGCAAGACCGGAACCTCGCGCGACGGCTGGTTCGCCGGCTTTACGCCGAACCTCGTCTGCGTCGTCTACGTCGGCTTCGACGACGGCTCAGACCTCGGCATGACGGGCGCGGACTCGGCCCTGCCCATCTGGACTGACTTCATGACCGCTGCCCTTCAAGCTCATCCCGAATGGGGCGGCGATTGGCAGCAGCCGCCCGACATCGAGCAGGCCGACATTGATCCCTCGACCGGCATGCTCGCCGCGCCCAACTCGCCGACGAAGCGCACCGAAATCTTCATCCGCGGCACCGCGCCGACGCAGACCGCCAACCCGAACGAAGAGACCAACCCCGAAGGCGAGGCCGAACCGGGCGCGACGCCCGAAGCCTTCCCGACTCCGCCCGACACGCTCGAAGTGCCGCCGTTGCCAGACGAGACTCCGCCGCCCGCGGGCAAGCGCAACAGGTCGCCCGGACTCGAAGGGCGCGAGACGAACGGCCCCGACGGAACCTCCCGCCTGTCGGGCACGGTCACGCTCGACATCGACCCGACCACGGGCCTCATCGCCGCGCCGACCTGCCCCGTCATACGCACCAAGACCTTCGTCATCGGCACCGAGCCGCACCGACACTGCGGCCCGCAGTACCACCGGAACCAGACCATCATCCCCTCGGAGACGCGCCCGCGCCGCGTCACGCCCTGAGTGTGTGCGCCTGCCCCCACGCCGAAACGCGCGTTCGTTGGGACTGAAAGGAGAGCGGAATTGACTCACACGCGGGCACACACTAACGCGCTCGCCCTCTTCGCGCTGCTTCTGCTCGCGGCGACATCTGCGACTGCCCAGGACGTTGCCGCGGGCGAGCGCCCGAAGCCGGCGCAGACCGTCCTTCTGAACGTGATGGTCACGGACGGCAAAGGGCACACGGTCGCCGGTGTGAAGCGCGAAGACCTGCGCCTCTATGTGGACGGGGCCGAGCAGCCCATCACCTATTTCTCGAACGAGGGACGAGCGGTCAGCTACGGGCTGGTCGTGGACAACTCCGGATCGCTCCGAGGTCAGATTAATTACGTCCTCGCCGCCGCGAAGTTAATCCTTAACCACAACGGCCCGGAAGACGAAACCTTCGTGCTCCGATTCATTGACAGTAAGAACATCACAGTCGTGCGGGAGTTCACCGCCGACAAGGCTTCGCTGGAGAGGGCGCTCGACGCGATGTACGTGCAGGGCGGGCAGACGGCGCTCATCGACGCGCTCTACCTCTCCGCCGAACACCTGACGGAAAAGGCCAGGCCCGCCGAAGCCGGCGCGCGCCTGCGCGCCCTCGTGCTCATCAGCGACGGCGAAGACCGCCAGAGCCGTTACAAGGCTGAAGACCTCTTCAAGCTTCTGGGGCAGAGCGGCGTCCAGGTCTTCTGCATCGGGCTCGTGGGCGAACTGGGCAACGAAGCCGCCTTCGCCCCACGCGGCAGGCGCGACAAAGCCAAAGCCTTTCTTGAGCGCCTGGCGTCGCAGACGGGCGGGCGAGTCTTCTTCGTGTTGAAAACCAACGAACTCGAAGAGGCGGTTAGCGAAGTCGCCGAAGACCTTCACGCACAACTCGTCGTCGGCTTCACGCCGTCGCAGTCCATGAAGGGCGACGCGCCACACAAAATCGAAGTGAAAGTAGTTACCGGGTCGGGAGGGGGAAAGCTCAAGGCCGTCACACGACCGGAGATAACGCTCGCCGGGCAGAACGGCGCGGAGGCGCAGAAGAGATAACCGGCCCCTCCGAAAGAAGCAGGCGAGCCACTTCGCGCCGGGCGGAATTCATCCCCGCACACGGTCTAGCGCCGCGCGCAGCGTCTCGACGGCGAGCGCGGCGGCGTGCTGTTTACGCGCGGGCAGGCCGCCGACGGCGCGCGCAACGTCCTGCCGTGTGAGGCGCGCGGCCTCTTCGACCGTTAAGCCTTCGAGCATCTCGGCGAGGGCCGAGCCGCAGGCGAGCGTCGGCGGGCAGCCGTAGGCGAGGAAGCGCGCCGCCTCGATGCGACCGCCGCGGACGCGCAAAGAGAGCTTGAGGCGGTCGCCGCAAACCGGGTTCGACTCTTCGGCGGCGGCGTCCGGTTCTTCGACCTCGCCGGCGTTGCGCGGGTTGGCGAGGTGGTCTTTGAAGGTTTCGGAGTAGGGCACGGCGGATTGGGTGTTGGGTTCCGGGTTTTAGGTGTTGGGTTCTCGGTTTCAAGTGCCGCGACGAAGATGGGCCTGAAGCCTTCGACTGACAGTCAAAAAACTAACACGAGTCAGAACCTCAACCCCAAAACCTAAAACCTAACACCCAGAACCTACACATTCGCGCAGACGCGCTCGGCCTGCGCCTTCTGGTAGAGCGGCGAGAGGCGGCGCAGACCCTCGACGGCGCGCGGGAGGGCTTCGAGTGTGTAGGCGATCTCTTCCTCGGTCGTCTCGCGCCCCAGGCTGAAGCGGATCGAGCCGCGCGCCAGCTCGTCGTCGCGGCCGAGGGCGCGGATGACGGGCGAGGGTTCGAGCGAGCCGGAAGAGCAGGCCGAGCCGGTCGAGACGGCGACGCCCTGCATGTCGAGGTTGATGAGCAATCCTTCGCCCTCGACGTAGCGGAAGGAGATGTTTGAGATGCCGGGGAGCCGCCGCGCGCGGTCGCCGTTAAAGACCACGTCGGGGACGCGCTCGACGACGCCGGCCTCGAAGCTTTCGCGAAGGGTGCGCAGGTGCTCGATTCGTGCTTCGAGTTCGAGGCGTGCGAGACGCGCGGCCTCGCCGAAGGCGACTATCAAAGGGACTGCCTCCGTGCCGCCGCGCCGCTCGCGCTCCTGGTGGCCGCCGACGTTCTGCGGCGCGAGTCGTGTGCCGCGCCGCACGTACAGAGCGCCGACACCTTTGGGCGCGTAGAGCTTGTGCGCAGACATCGACATCAGGTCGCAGCCGAGTTCCTCGACGTTAACACGCATCCCGGCGAGCGCCTGCACGGCGTCCGTGTGCAGCCAGAGGTGCTTGTGCCCGTCTGCGCGCCGCTCGCGGACGAGCGCGCCGATCTCTGCGACGGGCTGGACGGTGCCGATCTCGTTGTTGGCGAGCATGACCGAGATGAGCACCGTGTCGTCTCGGAGCGCGGCGCGCACATCCCCGACGCGGACGACGCCCTCTTCGTAGACGGGCAGGCGCGTCACCTCCCAGCCGCGCCGCTCCAACGCGTCGCAGATGGCGCGCACGGACGAGTGCTCGATGGCCGAGGTGATGATGTGGCGACCGCGCTCACGCTGCTGTTCGCAGAGGCCGCGGATGGCGAGGTTGTTGGCCTCGGTTCCGCCGGAGAGGAAGACGATTTCGTTCGGCCTCGCGCCCGTGAGCGCGGCGACCTCTCGGCGCGCGCGGTCAACCGCGGCGCGCGCCTCCTGACCGTAGAAGTGCACGCTCGAAGGG
>JALZHC010000204.1 GCA_030914105.1 Acidobacteriota bacterium | reverse complement strand
TCACTCTTCTGCTCCTTTGTCCCCTCCGCGCCGCCGCAGGGGCCTCCGGCGTCCCTTCGGATTGCCCGAAATCAGCGGAAATTAACTGCTTGAAACGCGCCTAAGATTACCAGAGGCGCGGCGAAATTTGTATTGTATTTTTTCCGGCAAGGTGCTATCTCTTCATTCGTCTCCTGGCACAACAAAATCCGCGGACGGGGCCGGCAGCTCCCCCCTCCGGCCGCCGCGGCCTTCCCCCTTTCGACTTCCCCTTTCGTCAGCGCCCCGGACGCGCCGCGCGCCGCCGGCCGTGCGCCGCCGCTTTGGTACACACACAAGGAGGTCTTCCGAGATGAGGCGGAAACTGACTGCTCTCGCACGCGCCGTCATGTGCGCGCTCGTCATTCTGTCCCTGCCGGCCGCCGCCCGCGCGCAGTTCCGCGCGGCCATCCAGGGCACGGTCACGGACCCTTCGGGCGCGGTCGTGCCCGCCGCCACGCTCACGCTCAAAAACAACGAGACGGGGAAGACGCAGACGGCCGCCTCCGGCGACGAAGGCTTCTACCGCATCTCGGAGCTGCCGCCCGGCACCTACACGCTGACGGTCGAGAAGGCCGGCTTCAAGAAGACGACCTTCGAGAACCTGGTCGTCAACGCCGAGCAGGTTCAGGGCGTCGACGTGGTCCTCACGGCCGGCGAGGTCGCCGAGACCGTGACCGTCACCGACACGCAGACGCCGGCCCTCGAGACCGAGAACCCGAACCTCAACAAGGCCATCACCACCGCGGAGGTCCGCCAACTCCCGCAGTTCGGGCGCGACCCGTACGAGTTGGCCCGCCTGACGCCGGGCGTCTTCGGCGACGCCGCGCGCGGCGGCACCGGCGGCGCCGTCAACCTGCCTAACACGGTCGGCCCCGGCGGCTCGACCCGCGGCATCTTCCAGACCGAGAACGCCCCGCAGATTTCCGCCAACGGGCAGCGCGTCTCCGCCAACAACTTTCAGATCGACGGGACGAGCGTCAACAGCCTGACCAACGGGGGCGCGGCCGTCGTCACGCCCAACCAGGAGTCGGTCAAGGAGGTGCGCGTCATCGCCAACGTCTACTCCGCCGAGTACGGGCGCAACTCCGGCGCGCAGGTTCTCACGGTCTCGCAGAACGGCACGAACGCGTTTCACGGCAGCCTCTTCCTCAAGAACGACAGCCCCGGCCTTAACTCCTTCAACAAGTACGGCGGCCCGAACGGCGCGCCGCGCATCCGTGTCAATCAGCGGCTCAGCCAGTTCGGCGGCTCAATCGGCGGCCCGCTCAACCTGCCGCGCTTCGGCGAGGGAGGGCGCTCCTGGACGAGCGGCAAGAACAAACAGTTCTTCTTCTTCTCCTACGAGGGCCTGCGCGCCAGCAACACCGACACCGTCAACTCCTTTATCGAGACGCCGGAGTTCCGCGCCGCGGTCATCTCGCAGCGGCCCGGCAGCATCGCCGCGCGAATCCTGAGCGACCCCGGCGTCGCGCCGCGCGTCGTCTCGGTCATCCCCGTCACCTGCGCCTTCGCAGGCTTCCCCAACGGCAACTTCCCCGTCTGTCAGCAGGTCGCCGGCGGACTCGACATCGGTCGCATCGGCGGCGCGCAGGGTCAGTACCTGCCCTTCAGCAACCTGAACGGCGGCGGACTCGACGGCATCCCCGACATCGAGTTCGCGCAGCTCTCCGTGCCGACCATCAGCCGCGGCAACCAGTTCAACCCGCGTCTCGACTTCAACCTCACGCAGAAGGACACGCTCACCTTCAGTTCCTACGTCTCGCGCTTCAGCGGCCTGGGCGGCGACGCGCCGGGACGCAGCCGTCCGATGGGCGACGTGACGACCGCGCCGCAGAACCTCTTCGGCATGCTCACCTACACGCACGTCCTCTCGAACACGATGATCAACGAGGCGCGCTTCAACGCCACGCGCTTCGCCTTCAACGAGATTCAGTCTTCGAGTACGACGAACTTCGGCATCCCGCGCATCGAGATCGAAGACCTGCCGTTTGACCGCATACGCTGGGGCGCGCCCTGGGCCGAGACCACGCCCGGCATCTTCGCCGAGAACACCTACGAGCTGCGCGACACGCTGCGCTGGGTGCGCGGCAACCAGGCCTGGAGCTTCGGCGGCGAGTGGCGCAAGGAGCAGGACAACAACAACCTCTCCGGCGGCTCGCGCCCGCTCTACACCTTCGCCGGCCTCTTCAACTTCGCCAACGATACGCCGCTCTTCTACCAGATCAACGCAGACCCGCGCTCAGGCGGCCCCGCGCAATCGCAGCGCCACTTCCGCTCTTCGACCGACGCCTTCTTCGCGCAGAACGATTGGAAGGTGCGACCGAACCTGACGGTCAACCTCGGCCTGCGCTGGGAGTACTTCGCGCCCCTGAGCGAGAAGGACGGCATACTAAGTAACCTCGTCTTCGGCCCCGCCGGGCAGGAGCTGACCGCCGCGCGGCTCAACGTCGTCAAGAGCCTCTATCCGCCCGACCGCAACAACTTCGGCCCGCGCGTCGGCTTCGCCTACAGCCCGAACTACGGCGAGCGCTTCGGCGGACTCCTGGGCGAGAACAAGATGGTTCTGCGCGGCGGCTTCGGCGTCGTCTACAACCGCATCCCGATTCTTGAGTTCTCGAACACGCGCGGCAACCCGCCCTTCTTCGCGCGCTACGGAATCTGCTGCGGCACTTCCGCGCAGGACTTCAGCACGCCCTTCAACAACGGCCAGATTCTCTACGCGCTCGGCGCGAACAACTCGCCCTTCAGCTACCCTGCGAACCCGGCGCTGCGCGCGACCTTCAACGCCAACGGCATCCCGAACCTTCCGCCCGGCGCGTCGGTCGAAATCTGGGGCGCTCAGGCCAACGTGCCGACGCCGTATGTTTACACCTACTCGCTCGACAGCCAGTACAGCCTGCCCGCGAAGCTGACCGCCGAGGTCGGCTATCAGGGCAGCGCCTCGCGCAAGCTCATCCGCCTCGTCAACGAGCGCTTCCTCTTCACAGACCCCGGCATCTTCTCAAACATCCTCTTCCCGACGCCGGACACCACGGCCAGCTATAACGCCCTTATCGCGCGACTCACCCGTCGCTACGCGCGCGGCTTCCAGTTCGACGCCATCTACCGCTGGTCGAAGAGCATCGACATCGTCTCCTACGAAGGCCCGACCGCCGCGACCAACCCGACCTACCCGCTCGACGTCCGCCAGGAGCGCGGCCCCTCGGACTACGACGTGCGCCACCACTTCGTCGCCTCCGGCCTCTGGGACTTGCCCATCTTCCGCGGACGCAAGGACGCTGCGGGCAACCTCCTCGGCGGCTGGCAACTGAGCGGCATCCTGACGGCGCACACGGGCTTCCCCTGGACGCCTGTGGTCGGCCAGTGCGTGAGCACGCGCGGGCCTTCGATCTGTCCCGCGCGCCCGGTCGCATACTTCGGCGGCGCGGGCAACGACAGCTCGAACGACGCCTTCATCAACGGCTCGAACTTCCCCGGCGGCGGCACGGCCTTCTTCAGCACCAACGCGCCCACGGGCTTCCAACTGCCGGGCGTCGGTCGCAACTCTTTCCGCGGCCCGCGCTACTTCGACGTTGACATGAGCCTCGCCAAGAAGTTCGGACTCTCCGACCTGCTCGGCGAGGGCCGCTTCCTCGAAATCAAGGCGAACTTCTTCAACGTCTTCAACATGCTCAACCTGCAACCCTTCAACTTCAACAGCCCGAGCACACAAGTCCAGAACGCGCTCTTCGGTCGCGCCGAGCGCGGACTGGCCGGACGCGTCATCGAGCTGCAAGGAAGGATTCAGTTTTAGGCGGAGGCAGTAGCCCGACCTTGAGGGAGGGCGTCCGTCGAACTCAGAAGGCAGACGTGAAGAAAAGAGAGTCCCGCGCGACGGCTGGACAGGATGTCTCTCATCCTTCAGCCGCCCGCGCGGGACTCGACTTTTCTTTTACTGAAATCTATCAGCTACCCTGGCGCGGAGACTCTAGGTGCAGCCGCGCAAAATAAAGATGAGGAAGAGAACGCCAGCCGGCACTCCCATCAGCCACAGGATGATATAGCCGATTTTTCCCTCTTCACCTTTTCGTCCGAAATATCGCATCGGTGTTACTCCCTTCGCTACTGTTCTCTTCCCCTTTGATGTTCGGTTTTCCCTTGAGCGGAAGGAAGAGCAAGTCCGATGCCAACTTGCTAATTTTTGTATCGGCGGACGCGGGGCACTTCCGGGCGGGGCGTGTGTCTGCGTCAATTACCGCGCTTTTGCTCTCATTTATTGGCCTCAAACGGAAAAGCTCTGCCGCCGGCTTCCGACGGCGGAGCACTTCGCCTCCCGTCTGAAGCCTCTCCGCAACGTAGCTTTAACATACACGCCGCGTTTGGCTTTCAAGGTTCCGGAGTGGGCGGTGACGGCAGCGTGTCCTCAATCTTCTCTTCCCCTTCAGCGCCTCGCGTCTTGCGCTCTTCGTCGAAGCGTTTGAAGAGCGAAAGCTCGCGCTCGGCGTCCGCCGCCCTTTTCAGGCGTGTGTAAGCGAGGAAGAGTTGATAATGAACGCCCGGATCGCGCTCGCGCAGACGCGCCGCGCCTTGCAGCACTCTCAAAGCTTCGTCGTAGCGACGGGCGCGGACGAGCAGGCGACCCAGGTCGTAGGCGGCGTAGAAGTGGCGCGCGTCGAGCGCAACGGCGCGGCGGAGCAACTGTTCGGCCTCCGCGTCGCGCCCGCGCTCGCCGACGACGAAGCCGAGCTGCGCCAACGCGTCAACGTCATCTGGCTTGAGCGCGAGCGAGCGTCTGAGCGCCGCCTCGGCCAGCTCGTAGTCGCCGCGCCCGCGCGCCGCGATGCCGACGAAGTACTCGGCTTCCGCCGACGCCGGGAAGCGCTCCGCCGCATGTCGGAAGACTTCGAGCGCGCGGTCGTAACGCGAGAGCAGCATCAGCACGCCGCCCAGACGCACGTGGTAGACGAGCCGCGTCGGGTCTTCGGCGAGCGCGCGCTCGTAGAACTCCGCCGCGCCCTCGTAGCGCCGCTGCTTGCGCAGCTCCTCTGCGAGCGCGAAGTTGACTTCCGGGTAGTTCTCGCGAATGGCGAGCGCACGCTGCCAGAAGTCCGCGGCCTCTTCCGCGCGACCGCGCGAAGCGGCGATGAGGCCGAGACGGTAGAAGGCTTCCGGAGCGTTCTGCGAGAGCGCCGCGGGCGACGAGAGTCGCGCTTCGGCCTCTTCGTAGCGGCCCAGCTCGAAGAGCGCGACGCCGAGGTTGAAGGTCGCCTGCGGGTGGCCGGGCGCGTCTGCGAGCACAGACTCGAAGACCCGCACGGCCTCTTCGTATCGCCGCGTGCGTGCGAGCAGCACGCCGAGGTTTGCGCGCGCCGCGACTGACTTCGGTCGCAGACGTATCGCCTCGCGGTACTGCGCCTCGGCCTCGCGCGCCAGACCGCGCTGGTCGAGTATCACGCCGAGCAGCGTGTGCGCGTCGGCGTTCCGCGGCTCCAAAGAGAGCGCGCGGCGCACGAGCGGCTCGGCCTCCTCCGGCTTCCCCGCCTGCAACAGCTCGACGGCGCGAGCGAGCGACGCGGCAGCGTCGTCGCTGGCGGCTCTGTTCGACTGTGCGGACGGTTTCGGTCGGGCGTGCGACGAGTCGTCTTCCTTCCTCGCCTGCCCCGGCGACGCCGCGGCGGACGCACAGAGTAAGAGGACGACGATGAAGAGAGCGGCGCGCCTCTCTTTTACAGAAACGCGAGCGTTAGCAAGCGGGTAATGGTTCCGCGGGGCAGGCGCTCGTCGGCGGGCGCACCCGCTCACTACCGCTCGCGGTTCTGTAACCCTCCGTGCCGTCTCTGTGCCCTCTGTGCCTCTGTGGTTAATTGTCATCCGCCTTACACTCAAGGTTGAACCCAGCGCGTCTTAAGAGCGCACGCCGAAAGGGGCGGCGTGTTAGTCCGAACGGCGCGGCGTGATAGTATAGCCCGGCAATCTTCGACGCCAAACGAAGCCCCGATGCCGGCACGACGCATGCGACGCCCTGCCACCTTAATCCTTCTCGCCGCCCTTCTGTGCGCGCAAGCCCCCGCTGTGCGCGCAAGCCCCCGCGCCGCCGGCAACGCGCAGCTTCGTCGCGCGAACAGCTCGCGGCATGCGAGCTACAGGTTGTCACGCGCAGACGAGGCTTTCCTCGAAGACCTCTCGCGCCGCGCGTTCCAGTATTTCGTTGACCACGCGGACGCTCGCACGGGCCTCGTCCTCGACCGCGCGCGCGCCACGGGCGAAGCGCCGCCGCCCGGCCACCCAAGCCACAACATCGCTTCGAGCGCCGCCACCGGCTTCGGCCTCACGGCACTCTGCATCGGCGCGTCGCGCGGCTGGATCGCGCGCGAAGAGGCGAAGAGGCGTGTGCTCACAGCGCTTCACTTCTACGCCGAGCGCGCCGCGCAGGAGCACGGCTGGTTCCTTCATTGGATGGACAAAGAGACGGGCGAGCGCCGCTGGCAGAGCGAATACTCCTCGATTGACACGGCGCTCCTGCTCGCAGGCGTGCTCACCTGCCGTCAGTTCTTCCGCGAAGACCCGGAGGTCGCGCGCCTCGCCACGCTCGTCTACAAC
>JALZHC010000203.1 GCA_030914105.1 Acidobacteriota bacterium | reverse complement strand
GAAGTCGAGCTTTCTTTGACTGCCTTCTGCCTTCCGCCTCCCGTCTCCTTCCGCAGGAGGCGCAGAGGCCGTAGGAGATAGTAGGCGAAGGTCAGCTTGGGCGGGAGGCGGAGCGCGGCGAGGTCTTTGTCCGTCGGCGTGAGGGCGTAACGGAAGTAGCGAACTTTATCGAGCAGACGCGGGCGCGCGCTCAGGTTAAAGCGGAGGCCGCGGACTGTGCCGAGCGGCTCGAACTCCGCGCCGTCGAACATCCTGCGCGCCACCGCGCGCGACAGACGGGCCGCGGCTCTGTCGGCCCGCGCGCGTCTACTTAAATCTTCGGGCAGCGGCGCGCCGAGCAGGCCCGAAGCAAGGCCGAGGCCGAGCAGGAGCATCCGCTCGACGCGCGAGTCGCGCGCGAGCGCGAGGACGAGCGGCCAGTCGAGGTTCTGCGTCGAGCCGAGCAGCTCGGCCACGTCGCAGACCCATGCGAGCCGCTCCCAAAAATGTTTGGCCCCGTGGACGCAGAGCGCGACGAGCAGATCTTCCGGCGCGAGCGTCTTGACCTCGCCGCCGCCGACCCTGACCGAGACGGCGCGCGCCCAAACGCTCTCGCCGAGCGGCACGTCGGCGAAGCGACGCTGCGCAACGTCCCAGTGCAGCTCGACCGTCAGCCTCCCGCCGTCGCGCGCAAGCGCAAGATTGTGCTGCGAGCGCAGCAGCACGTCCTCCTGAGACTGTGAAAGCCCGCACGGCGCGCTGAAACCGAGCGCGCGCAGAACGCTCCGAGCGCGCGGCACGTCTCGGCGGCGGACGATGATGTCGAGGTCGAGGAAGCGCCGGAGCGAGAGGTCGCCGTAGGCACACGCGGCGAGGGCCGGGCCTTTGTAGGCGAGTGTGCCGACGCCTTCGGCTTCGAGAAGCCGCGTGATGCGCACAAGCTCTCCCGCGAGCAGGAGGTTGCGCGCGGCGTTGTCGCGGAACTTCTCTCCGAGCGCCCGACGCACTTCCGTCGGGACCGAGTCGCCTGCGTGCGCTTCGAGTTGGCGTTGAAGCAGTGGGAGGACTGTGTGACGGCGCGCGAGACCGAGGAGGTAATCCCAATCGAGACGCCCGCGCGCGAGCGACTCGATGCGGCGCGCGTCCTCTCCGCAGACCTTCGTCCGCGCGCACAGGAGCAGCAGCGCGTGCTCGCCGCGCGACGCGACGCTTCCCTTCAGCTCTGAATCTTCAGGACGGGCGGACATCGAAGCGGAGATAGAAGTCTTTAACTTATCTTAACCGCGTAGCCGAGGCCGTCGCCGAGCGGCAACACTACCGAGAGGAGCTGCGGGTGGCGCACGAAGAGTTGATTGAACTCGCGCAGCGCCTGCGTCGAGGCGGTCTGCTCCGGCGCGCGTATCTCCCCGGCCACCTGCCCGCCCCAGAGAAGGTTGTCCACGACGACGATGCCGCCGACGCGCAGCAGCGGCAGGGCAAGTTCGAGATAGCGGCTATACTCCTCCTTCACGGCGTCTATGAAGACGAGGTCGAAGGTCTCCGCGAGCCGCGGCATCACTTCGAGCGCCAGCCCGCGCTCGATGCGCACGCGCTCAAACAGTCCCGCGCGCCGTAGGTACTCTTCGCTGCGCGCGATCATCTCGTCGCTCGGCTCGATTGTGACGACGAGGCCGTCGGCGGGAAGCGTGCGCGCCAGGTGCACGACCGAGTAGCCGATAGCCATGCCGATTTCGAGCGCGCGGCGCACGCCCGCCGCACGCGCCGCGATCTCAAGGAAGCGCGCCACCTCCGGGTCGGCGATGGGCACGCGGTGCTCGGCGGCGTACTCTTCCATCTCGGCCAGCAGACCGACGTTCGCGGGGTGCAGGCGTTCGAGATACTCCGCCTGCTCGCTGCGCAGGATTGCATCCACTCTAGCTTTCATTTGTTAGCCCTCGATCTCCTCTCGTCCCTTATCTCTTCGGCCCGCGTGCTACGAGAACCAGCTCACGACCGTGAACCGCTCGCCGCGCGTGACCGGCGTGACCTGGTGGAACACTCCGGAGCGGAAGGCGACGAGCATCCCCGTCTTGCCGCGCACGGGGATGCCTAGCGACGCGCAGCGCGGGTCTGGAAGCAAACCGTAGAAAGCGAGCGAGCCGCCCGCGTACTCGCCCGGCCCTTCACCCGCAGCCTCTTCGCTCAGGAAGACGACCACCGAGATTGAACGCTGCTTTACGAGGCCGGGCGCGCGCTCGTCTGCCGAGAGGTCGCGGTGCGGCGCGAAGAAGTCGCCCGGCTTGTAGATGAGAAACGTCGGCTCCTGGCACACGGTCGCCTCAAGCTTGAAGTGACGACTGAGCGCCGGCAGCCCTGCCATCAATCTCTCTTCGACGAAGGCGCGCGTCTGCGTCGAGACCTGAACCTGGAGCGTGCTGCGCTTGCCCTCGTCGAGGGTTCTGTCCCAGTCCCGGTCGTAAATCTTTGCGCGCGCCTGCACGCCCGCGCGCATCTCCGCCTTCAGCCGCTCGCAGGTCGGCTGGTCGAAGAATTCTTCTTCCGTGTAGATGCCGAGTCCGGGCGTTAGCTTTGAGATTGCCATGCCGATGCGAACAGGTCAGAACCGCCCGCGGTAGCCGGTGGGTGTGACCTGTTCGAGGTCGCAACTATACCTTGTTGGGCGAGGCGGAGACAACGGAAGCATCTTTCAGGTGTCGGGATTATCCTGCGCCTCTTCGCCGCCGACGGCGACGTAGCGGCGCGCGAGGCCCAGCTCGCGCAGTTTGTGCTGGAGCGACTGCCGGTGCATGCCGAGCACGGCGGCGGCGCGCGTGACGTTGCCGCCCGACTCTTCGAGGCAGCGCGCGATGTAGCGCCGCTCGAACTCGCGCCGGTCTTCGCGGAAGTCGGAGGTGAAAGGGACGGAGAGCGCGCCGGGGTCGAGCACGGGCGCGGGGCTTGCTTCCTTCGGCGCGCGCGCGACCGCGCCGACCTCTTCGGGCAAGTCTCTCGCCGTCAGCTCGTCGCCCTCGGCCATAATTATCGCGCGCTCGACCGCGTTGCGCAGCTCGCGGACATTGCCCGGCCAGTCGTACTCGACGAGACGTCGGAGGGCCGCGGGCGCAATCGCGCGCGGCGCGAGGCCGTAACGCTCCGCGGCCTGATGCGCGAAGCTCTCGGCGAGGACGGGGATGTCTTCGCGCCTCTCGCGCAAAGGCGCGATGTCGATGGTGACGACGCGGAGGCGGTAGAAGAGGTCTGCGCGGAAATTGCCGCGCTCGATCTCCTGTTCGAGCGGTCGGTGGGTGGCGCTGACGATGCGCACGTCAACGGGGATGGATTCGTTGCCGCCGAGCCGCTCGACCCGACGCTCTTCGAGCGCGCGCAGGAGCTTCGCCTGCACGTTGGCGCTCATGTCGCCGATCTCGTCGAGGAAGAGCGTGCCGCCGTCGGCCTGCTCGAATTTCCCGCGACGGCGCGCAGCCGCGCCCGTGAAAGCGCCTTTTTCGTGGCCGAACAGCTCGGATTCGATCAGCTCCGAAGGCAGCGCCGCGCAGTTGACGGCGACGAAAGCGCCGCGGCGTCGATGCGAGCTGCGCTCGTGCAGCTCGCGCGCGACCAGCTCCTTGCCCGTGCCCGACTCGCCGCGCACGAGCACCGTGGCGTCCGTCTCGGCGACCTTCTCGATCATCGCGCGCACGCGGCTCATCGCCTCGGAGTTGCCGACGAGCGGGCCGCGCTGCGCGCCCTCAAGCTCGATGCGCTTGCGAAGCGAAAGGTTCTCGCGGCGCAGCCGGACAGTTTCGAGCGCGTTCTTGACGACGAGTCGCAGCTCGTCAATCTCGAAGGGCTTCGAGAGGTAGTCATAAGCGCCGGTCTTGATGGCCTCGACCGCCATGCGCTCCGAGCCGTAGGCCGTGACCATGATGACGAGAGGCTGCGGCTCGCCCGCGGCGGCAAGCTCGCGCAGGAAGTCCAGCCCGCTCTCGCCCGGAAGGTTCACGTCGAGCAGCAACAGGTCTGGCGCACGAGAAGCAACGGCCGCGCGAGCCTCTTCGACGCTGCCCGCCTCCGCGAGGTCGTAGTCTCCCGCGCCGAGCGCGCGGCGTATGCCGTAGCGCGCCGCCTCCTCGTCGTCAACGACGAGCACGCGCCACTTCCCCGCTCTACTCTTTTCTGAAGTCATCACCGTTTCCATGCCGACGCATCAGAGCACGCCGCGTGCCACTAGTCTGAGGCAGACGCCCTCCCTCACGGTCGGGCTACTCTGCCTTAGCCCTGCCCGCGGAGTGGCACCGACAGCTCGAAGCGCGCGCCCTCGCCGCCGTCGGACGGGGCCAGGCGCGCATGACCTCCGACATCTTCGACGCGCTTGCGGACGATTGCCAGGCCGAGGCCCGTGCCGCGCTGGCGCGTGGTGTAGAAAGGCTCCCAGATTCTCTCGCGGTGCTCGGGCGGCACGCCCGCGCCGCTGTCTGCGACCGAGAGTGAGAGCCTGCCGCCTTCGGCGCGCGCGGTCAGTGTGACAAGGCCGCCGGCGGGCGTCGCCTGGAGCGCGTTGAGCAGGAGATTCGAGAGCGCGTCGCGAAGCGCGGCAGCGGTCGCGCCTTCAAGCTCGAAGTCGAGCGATTCGATTTCGGTTCTCAGAGTGATCTTGCGCGACGCGGCCTCTTTATGAAAGAGCTGCGCGAGGGACTGGACGAGTTCGTCCGCGCGGCGCGGGTCGCCCGCGTGCGGGGCCGTGCGCGCGAAGCTGAGCATCTGCGTGACGCTGCGCGAGAGGCGGTCGGTCTCGCCGACGATTAAGTCGAGGTCGCGCGCGTACTCGCGCTTGAGGTGGTCGTCCTCGCGCATCACCTGTGCGATGGACTTGATGGCGGAGAGAGGGTTCTTAACTTCATGCGCGACGGTCGCGGCCATTCGACCGAGCGCGGCGAGGCGCTCGCTCTGCGCGATGCGTCGTTCCAACTGCACGTTCTCCTCGACCAGACGGCAGTCCTCGACGGCGATGGCGACCTGCCCCGCGAGCAGTTCGAGCAGCGAGCGCACTTCGTAAGTCAGAGCGTCGGGCGCGGCGTCAACCAGCATCAGGCCGACGACCTTCTCCTCGCGCCGGAGCGGATATGCGGCCTCCCAACCGCGCTCGTGCAGAAGCTGCTCGCCCTCGACCGGAAACCACCCGCCCTCTCGCACAAGCTCAATCACGCGCGCCTCCCAAGCTCCCTCTGTTTCACATGGCGCGCACGCCTTCTCGTCCGATTCAAGCGGCTCGCCCGGCGACGCGGCCACCGTCTCAACAGGCGGAGTCTTCCCTTCCACAAACACACGCGGCTCGCCGTCGCCGTTTCGCGCGACAACTCCCAACTGCGCGCCCACGAAGACGAGCGCGCTCTCACTTCCTTCCGCACTTCTGCCGCCCGCAGTCCCTTTGAGAAATTGGCCCTTCTCTCCGGCGTTATCGGACGCGGGGGCGAGCGCGAGCAGACGCACGCGCCGCAGGCCGAGGTTCTGCGCCGCGCGCTCTTCGACGAAGCGCAGAAGCTCAGGCAGTTGGCCGTAGCGCCCCGCCGACTCGCCGATGCGCGCCACAACGTCGCGGAACAGCCCGGCCTCCTGCTCGAAGAGGCGTCGGAATCTTTTGTCGAGCCAACGCCGGAAGGGCGCGGCCACGAGCGCAAGCATCAGTATCAGAAGCCCTTCGACCGCGCCGGGCCGCAGGCCGTAGTGCGCCGTCAGCCACATGGCGATGGTGCGTATGCCGTAAAGATAGACGACGAGCACGACCGACGCGAAGGAGGCGACGATGAGGCTCTCCTTGAGTATGAGTTCGAGGTAGCGGTAGCGGTAGATGTGATATGCGAGGAGCGCCGTCGGCAGGAGCGAGCCAAGGTTGGCGACGGTCTTCAGGTACTGCCCCGCCAGCGTGCCCTCGCCGAGGTGGAAGGCGTAGACGGCGAGGATGAGCGCCGCGATGGCGAGGAACGAAGAGGCCAGCGTCCGCAGCAGCGCACGCTCAGAGCGCGACGTGGAGAGGCGCGCGATGAGGAAGTCTGTGCCGGCGACGAGGCAGAGGACGTAGCCCGCCCACAGAGCGAAGGGCAGGAGCAGGTGCGAGAGGCGCACGAACATCGGCGCATATGCGCCCGTCCAGAGCTTCGGCGCGGCGTAGACGAGGAAGAGCGCCGGGATGTAAGAGAGATAGACGCGCGCGCGCTCGCCCACCTTCAGCGCGCGCCGACGCGCGTTCGCCCAAAGGTGTATGTGGACGTGCAGGAGCAACGAGTAGGTCAGCGTGATGCTCACGACGGCGAGCGTGTCGGCGAGACGCAGCCAGACCGTCCAGCGATCCGAGAGGCCGAGCATGGCGTGGAGCGCGACGAGCAGGTTCGACGTGTGCCACACGCCAAGCGTTAACGCGAGCACCATCAAAACGTGCTCAAGCCGCCCGAGCGCGCGCCGACGCTTCACGAGCAGCGCCCCAATCCAGAGATGCAGCGCCGCCGCCGTGCTGTAGCCGATCAGTTGGAGGACTTCGAGTAGAGACATAAGAGAAGAGGTCAGAGGTCAGAGGTCGGAGGTCAGTAGATTCTCTGACCTGGCTTGAGTGCCCAACGCCGCCCTCGCTCGATTACTGACCTCTGACC
>JALZHC010000202.1 GCA_030914105.1 Acidobacteriota bacterium | reverse complement strand
CCTCTTCTCAGGCAACGTCCAGTACAAGCTGAACGCCTTCGTCACCTTCGCCTACGAGGAGGGCTACTACCGCACGCGCGCCGCGAACCGCTTCGGCGCGCTCCCGCTCTTCCGCGGGATACCGAGCTACACGACGCACGACGTGCGCTCAGAGCTCGCCGCGATCTTTACCTTCTGAACGGACGTGAGGGCGCGAACCGCTAAACGCATGCAGCCGCTTGACGAACTGTTAGAGGAATGTGGCCGTCTGCACGGGCACATGTGCGCCGGGCAACTGCTCGGCGCGAGGATGGCCGTGCTCGGCTGTCGGCTCGTCCGGATAGACGACCCGCGCGGCGCCGACCGCAAGAAGCTAATCGTCTGGGTCGAGATTGACCGCTGCATGGCCGCCGCCGTGGGCGCCGTGACCGGCGTGAGGCTCGGCAAGCGCAGCCTGAAATATTTCGACTACGGCAAGGTCGCCGCCACGTTCCTCAACACGGAGACGCGGGAGGCCGTGCGCGTCGTCGCCCTGGAAGAATCGCGCGCGCTGGCGGACGCGCGTCATCCCGAAATCGAGAGCAAGCAGGAGCGGCAGTTCCTCACCTACCGCGAGGCATCGGACGAGGAGTTGTTTAAAGTCGAGCGGGTGGAGGTCGAGTACGCCGAGACGGACGCGCCGGGCCGCCCGCTCTCGCGCGTCACCTGCGCGCGCTGCGGCGAGGGCGTCAACGACGGGCGCGAAGTCAGAAGCGGCGGCCTCGTTCTCTGTCGCCCGTGCGCGGCGGGCGGGTACTACCACAAACTGACGACGTAAACACAAGCCACAGTCCGGCGACTCGCAGAGGATAATACCGTGCCGATGACTTACTCTTACGTCGCCATCCCCGACGAGGAAGTGCCGCGCGCTTCCGTGCCAGTCTTCCAGCACCTCCTCAACACTTACGCGAGCGAAACGAATAAAGTCGTCTCGGTCTGGCGCGAGTTCCAGGCCGACGACCTGCCGTTCCGCCCGCACCCGCGCTCCGCCACGGTCGGCGACATCTTCAAGCACCAACTGCTCTCCGAGCGACGCTTCTTCGGCGAGTTCCTGGGGCTGCCAGAGCCTCCGGCGGAGAAGGTGCTGCCCGATGGAAAGAGGCCGGAGGATTTTATCGAGCGGATGCGTGAGCTTGCGCGACCGCGCCTGGGCCTGCTGGCCGGGAAGACCGAGGCGTGGTGGCTGGAGGTCGTCCCCTTCTTCGACGTGCGGCGCGAGCGCGTCTGGGTCTTCTGGCGGCGCGTCCTGCACACGGCGCACCACCGCACGCAGCTCACCGTCTACCTGCGCCTGCTCGGAAAGCAGGTGCCTTCGACCTATGGGCCGACGAGGGACGTAACTTGGGAAGGAGCAGACCCGACGCAGACGGTTCAGGCGGCGAGCCGGAAGTGACTGCTAGTGACCGCTAGTGACTGCCTGCGCGTCCGACCATATTTTCCTGAGCCGTTCATCGCCGCGCGCCGCGCAGACCTCAAATGAGTGGCGCGCAGACACCTAAGTCCGCGTCCGGCGAGCCTCGCGCTCTCACTTGTCGGCGTCCGCGCGCGGCTCCTCCGCCCAGAAAAACCACTCCGCGCCGTTGGCGTGCTTCTCGCGCGGGCGCAACACGCCGCGCTGCTCCAGCAGGGCGCGCGCGCTGCGCTGCATGTTGGCATACAAACACTGGGTCACGTCCTTGAGTTCCCACCCGCGACCGGGGAAGCTGGTTCCGGCGAAGGCGCGCTCCATCTGCGCGCGCTTCTTCTCAAACAGGGCGACTACCTGCCGGGCCATCTCCTGACACAAGGCCTCGAACTCGGCGCAGTCTTCGGCCCTGAAGACGGGGAAGTTCGGCTCGTAGTAACGCTCGGTCGGGTGCTTCTTCTCCCACTCGACCGATTCGCGCAAAAGCTCGCTCCGCATCATGTCGTTGACGTGCGCGTAAACGCTCGGCGGCGAGAGCGAGAGCGCCTCGGCGAGTTGAGAAATGGTCTTCGGCTCGCGGGCCACAAGATTCAGAATCTCCTCTTTGGTGCCGTCGGGCAGGAGCTTGTGTTTTGTGATTTCCGCCCACGGATCGCTATAGCCGCCCTCGCGCGACGAAACGCACTCGCACGGGAACCGCAGCCCGTCCATCCCGTCAGGAACACTCATTCGATCCCCCTTTACAATCGCTGTTTTAGGGCGTATCCTAAAACAGCGATTCCCCTTGATTTGATCTACCTGTTCGGACAGATTTCATCGGCTTTCAGGGAGTAGCCTAAAGCCGAGTCCCCCATAATTTATACGCAACTCTGCCTGAGCATACAACAACTGAAAAGCTGGCGTGTATGTTCAAGGTAGAGATCGCCTGAAGTGTGGTGCAGAAAAGCCGCCGGCCCGCGCGCGCCCTCCGACCAATCCCCAAACGGCCACACTTCATGATAGATGGCATCGTTGGTCTGTCTTAATTCCGACAGGGGAGGTAAAGAATAATGAGTGACGACGCAGGGCAAGTCAATCCGTCTCCTCACAGCGAACCTGAAAGCCAAAGGGGCGACAGTCGGCGCACCGGTCTTGCGGGCAAGCGACTCGCCGCGCTGCTCAAGGCCGTAGCGGTGCTCGCGTTCGTAGCGGCGGGACTGCTGCACTTCGCCGGGCGGATCAGCGCCCAATCCGACCAGGGCGCTAACAGAATGGGAGGCGCGCAAAGAGGGGACGCATTTGACAGTCAGATCAGCGGGAACGCGCAGCGGATGATGGAGGAAGGCCGGCGCATCTTCCGCTTCGACACCTTCGGCGACGAGGTCTTCTGGACCGATACGCTCAAGCTGCACCGCGCCATCGAAGGCGCGAAGCTGGGCGGCGTAGGGCCCGGCGTCAGCCCGAAGACGGCGCTCTCCGTGGGCCTGAAGGTTGACATGGACGCCCTGCCCGCAGACCTCGTGGCGAAGATCAAGAGCGGTCAGGTCAACCTCGACGACCCGGCGACGACGCTCGCCCTGATTAAGCTGAACGCAGTCCTCGGCGTGCAGGGGCAGTTCAACGGGGATGGGAGCCTCAAGGCGATGGGACTCAGTTGCGCCGTCTGCCACTCGACCGTGGACGACGCCTTCATGCCGGGCGTTGGCCACCGCCTCGACGGCTGGCCCAACCGCGACCTCAACACGGGCGCGATCATCTCGCTCGCGCCCGACCTCTCTGTCTTCACCAAGCTCCTGCAAGTTGACGAGGCGACGGTCAAGAAGGTGCTCGCCAGTTGGGGGCCGGGGAAGTTCGACGCCGAGCTGAACCTCGATGGCAAGGCCTTCCGGCCGGACGGGAAGCCCGCCGCCACCTTGATCCCGCCTGCCTTCGGGATGGCCGGAGTGAACCTGCACACCTGGACGGGCGGCTGGGGCACGGTGACGTACTGGAACGCCTTCGTCGGCAACCTGGAGCTGCAAGGGCAAGGGACTTTCTTCGACAGGCGGTTGATGGACGCAAGCAAGTATCCGGTCGCGGCCCGCGCCGGCTTCGGCAACAAGCGGAGCGCGACGGACGAGGTGACGGCGAAGCTCGCCGCACTCCAGTTCTACCAGCTCGCGATCCCCGCGCCCAAGCCGCCGGACGGCAGCTTCGACGCGGCGGCGGCCCAGCGCGGCGAGGCGTTGTTCAGAGGTAAGGCCACCTGCGCGCAGTGCCACGTCCCGCCGCTCTTTACGGAGCCGGGCTGGAACACGCACAAGGCTTCGGAGATCGGCATTGACGACTTCCAGTCGAGCCGCTCGCCCGACGGCACTTACCGCACGGCGCCTTTGCGCGGGCTGTTCGCGCACACGAAGGGCGGCTTCTACCACGACGGGCGCTTCGCGACGCTCATGGACGTGGTCAACCACTACAACGACTTCAAGCGCCTGAACCTGAGCGAGCAGGAGAAGCGGGACTTAGTGGAGTTCTTGAAATCGCTCTAAGCAGATGCCTTGGGGTGTCTTGTCTTTAGCAAGGTTGACTATGAAATTCTTTCTCGACACGGCGAACCTGGATGAGATTCGCGAGGGCGCGGCGCTCGGCTTAGTTGATGGCGTGACGACGAACCCCTCGCTCGTCGCCAAGGAAGGGGGCGTGGATTTTAAGCAACACGTCGCCGCCATCTGCGAGATTGTTGAAGGGGATGTCTCTGCCGAAGTCACCAGCCTCGACACCGAGGGCATGCTGCGCGAGGGGCGCGAGTACGCGGCGATTGCCAAGAACGTGGTCGTCAAGTGTCCGCTCACCCCGGAAGGGCTGAAGGCCACGCGACAACTGACTTCGGAAGGCATCCGCGTCAACGTCACGCTCTGCTTCTCGGCGGCGCAGGCCATACTCGCCGCCAAAGTCGGCGCGGCTTATATCAGCCCATTCCTCGGTCGGCTCGACGACATCGGGCACGACGGTCTCCAACTGGTCGCCGACATCGTCGAAATCTACCGAAACTACGAATGGAAGACGGAGGTGCTAGCGGCCAGCATCCGCAGCCCGGTTCACGTCATCGAGGCGGCGCGCGTCGGGGCAGACGTCGCCACGATGCCGTTCAAGGTGTTGCAGCAGCTTTTCAAGCATCCGCTCACGGACAAAGGACTCGAACAGTTCCTCGCCGACTGGCGCAAGGGCGGGCGGTAGAGGCGAAAGGCCAACCCGAAGAACTGGCCCGACGCAGAGATGAGGTCGATGATGCACGACCACCTGACGCTTACGACCAACGAGGCGGTGGCGCGTCTGCACGGCGACTGGGCCGGCGACGTGAAGGCTTACGACGCCGTGCACACTCAGATTCTGAACATGGCCGACATGCTCAGCGCGGGGATCGCCAAACAGTTCCCCGATAAGCTCAGGTAACGAGCGGGCGTCGGGCGGCGGAGTTCGTCGGGCGGACATGGTCGGGCGTTAGCGGCGGATAACGTATGTGCTCCGGCGAACCCGCCGCGGCGCGGGCTTAGACGCGCCCGGCGACCCTCACGGGCTGAAGGTTTACGGCAGGGAAGTTCGTAAGCTTTCAGCTCCCCTTCGGGCGGGAGGCCGTGGCTCTGGCGGCGGCCTCCTGCCCGAAGGGCTAAAACCCATCCGGCGCGACCGAAGGTGCGAAGTTAAACGGCGCGGCGGTAAGCGGCAGTAAAAGGAGGATGGTTATGGCAAGTCCGGCAAGCGTGGGGAGGCATCCGGTTCACCCGATGCTCATCCCTTTCCCGATAGCCCTCTGGATTTTCTCGCTCGTCGCCGACGTGATTTACCTCTGGCGCGGCAACCTCGTCTGGCGCGACTACGTGGCGTTCTACACACTTCTGGGCGGCATCATCGGGGCTGCGGCGGCAGCCGTGCCCGGCTTCATTGATTGGCTCTCGATCAAAGACCGAGAGGTCAAGAAGCTCGCCGACTGGCACGCACGCTTAAACGTCATCGCGCTGCTCATCTTCATCGCCGACTTCTACCTGCGGACGACGGGCGGCGCGCGCTGGGTCGGCGGGGGCTCGACGATACCGCTCCTGCTCTCCGTGCTGGGCATCATTCTAATCACGATCTCCGGCTGGCTCGGCGGCGAGATGGTCTACGTCCACGGCGTCGCGGTCGAGCCGCAGCGGGACACGGCGCAGGAAGAAAGACTGAAGTCGCGCGCGAATTAGGTCGAGCGGGTGCCCGTCGCCGACTTCAGCACGGGCAAGGCGCGAGTTCGTCCGCTCAAGTAAAGCGCAGTCAAAAACCGGCTCAGGTAAAGCGCAGTGAAAAATCAGTGCGGCGCGTCCGCGTTGAAGCGCGGGGGCAGGTTCTCAATCTCGCGCCGCAAAGCCGACAGCAGAGCCTTCTGCTCGTCGGCGTTCAGCAACGCTCGCCGCCAGAGGTAAACTTGCTCCTCCTCCAGACGATTGTGCTCCGCGAACCGTTCGCACACGGCAACGACACGGCTCTTGACGGCGTGCAGACGCTCATCCGTCGGGCCGCCCCGCGCGCCCAGCGCCCGCAGGGTGTTGACGCACCCGGCCAGCTCTCGCATGAAGAAGTCGTGATCCGCGCGCAGTCGTTCCAAGCCCGCACGCACCTCTTCCGTTGTAGGGGACGAACTCGCCGCGCCCTCACGTTTTCCGTCCGCGGCTTTGAGCAGGGACGGGAACAGGTGCAGGTGCTCGGCGCGTATGTGAACGGCGAGGCGCGCCCACGCCCGGTCGAGCTTCGCCAGCACGTCGCCCGCGCCGCCTCTATCGAACTCCGCCAGCAGGTCGCGGAGCAGGAGGTCGAGTTCCGCGTGATCCTTAACGAGTAAGTCGGCCATTGTTCAAGAACGAGTAAGTCGGCCACTCTTCAAGCGCCCCGCAGCGGCAGCGGCCTCGCGCGGAGACCGACGGAGTTTACCACCTCGGCGGCGTGCGCTGTTGATTCGAGGTGCTCATGTTTGGCGTGCGGCCAGGCAGTGTAGTCCGCAAGCCCCTTGGCTTTTTTCGGGGCGGCGCGGGGAGCCTTTCTCTCAGGCCGGACGCGAGGCCAGCCCCCGCAATCGGAAAAATTTCTCCATCAATTTTTCATGCTTACGCCAGAGACGAGGCGTTAACTGGGGTTTGAAGGCGCGGCGAACAATGGGCGGGTCGGACATCATCACGGAGGCGTCGGCGCGTTTGATACG
>JALZHC010000783.1 GCA_030914105.1 Acidobacteriota bacterium | reverse complement strand
CGTCGCGGATAAAGTCGTGCAGCCAGTGGACGAGTTCGGCCAGCCAGTCGAACATGATGGTCGTAAATAGTAAATCGTAAATCGTAAATAGACAAAAACTGCTATTCACGATTTACGATTCACGATTCACGGCTTTTACTTGACCGGCGTGAAGACGGGAGGCGAGTCGTAGGTGATGCCGAAGGTGATGCCGGTGCGCGGGCTTGTGCCGGTGAGGCCCTTGATGCCGGCGGCGTCGAAGCGCAGGCCCGCGGCCTTGACCTGGACGCCGAGGCGAAACTCGGATTGCGACTCTGTGCCGAGCGGCGCGCCGCCCTTTCGCGTGTTGGCGCGACCGTTGACCTCGGTGGCGATGTTGACCGACTTGTTGACGCGGAAGATGCCGGCCAGCCCGTAGAGCAGCATATCGTTCTGCGTGAAGAGCTGCGTGGGCGCGGTGTAGATGCCGAGGCCGAGGTTGCCGAAGGTGTTGAGGCGTCCGTCGCGCCCGAACTTCTTGCCGACGAGGATGAGTCCGTAAGCGTTCGTCTGGTTCAGGCCGATGCCGCGCGCCTGGTTCGAGTTCGGCAAATCCATGCCGAAGCGGAAGCCGAGTGAAGGGCTGTGCGCCGTCTCGTTGCGCAGCTTGATTTTCGTCGAGAGGCGGAAGTCGCCCGTGTCGTGGGTGCTCGACGCGCCCGGCGCGAGCTGGAGCGGGAAGGCCGCAGCCCCACGCGTGTTGATGCTCAGGAAGTTCTGCGCGACGCCCTCGATTGAGAACTCGACGTTCGGCGACAGGCCGACGTGAATGCCGATGACGCCGATGCGCGTGAGGTCGCCCGTCAGGCCCGACGCCGGAAACTTCGCGTCCTGCATGAAGTCAATCCCGGCCTGGACGCGGAGCGCGCCCGGCTCCAGAACGTCAACGTCCTCGGTGATGAGCGGGCGCTGCTGCGCGCGCGCGGCCTGACCGCAGGCGAGCGCGAAGACGAGCGCGAAGGCGGCGCGTGCTAATGTCCGGCGAGACTTCATGCTGTTCGGAATCTTCCCCGCTCTTTAGTCTCAAGGCGTAACGACGCGCGAATTGTAATGTCGCCGCCGCGGAAGCGTCAACCGTTTCCGCGTCACGCGGACAACTGGCCGCGTGACGGCGCGGGCGCGCGCCGCTGTGTTAACATCGGCCACGAATAGCGATCCGATTCAATTCAGGAAGGAGAGTCGGCCCCGTCGGGCCGGCGGATTTTTGCCGTGGACGCGAAGACCAAACCGCTCCTGCTCGGCGGCAACTGGCGCGAGACCGCACAGACGCGCGAGGTGCGCTCGCCCTACAACTCGGAACTGCTGGCGCACTTCTCGGTCGCCTCGCGCGCAGACGTTGAAGAGGCGATTGACGCCGCCGCGCGCGCCGCAGCCGAGATGCGCGAGCTTCCGCGACACCGTCTGGCCGAGTCGCTGCGGCTCATCGCCGACGCTTTAGAGCGGCGCGGCGAAGAGTTCGCGCGCACCATCGCGCTCGAAGCCGGCAAGCCCATCAAGACCGCGCGCGCCGAGGCCGAGCGCGCCGTGATGACCTTCACCTACGCCTCGGAGGAGGCGCGGCGCTTCGCCGGCGAGGTCGTCCCGCTCGACGGGCAATCGACGGGCGCGGGCCGAACGGGCTGGACGGAGCGCTTTCCCCGCGGGGTCGTCTTCGGCATCACGCCTTTCAACTTCCCTCTTAACCTCGTCGCGCACAAGGTCGCGCCTGCGCTCGCCTCGCGCAACTCGATCATCGTCAAGCCCAGCCCGCGCACGCCGCTCACGGCGCTTCTGCTCGGCGAAGTCTTCCTCGAAGCGGGCCTGCCCGCTGCGGCGCTCCAGGTCGTGCCGATGGAGGTCGAGACGATTGACGCCGTGCTCGCGGACGAGCGCGTGCGGATGATCTCTTTCACCGGCAGCGCCGAAGTCGGCTGGCTCCTGCGCGAGCGCGCCGCGCGCAAAACCGTCGCCCTCGAACTCGGCGGCAACGCGCCCGTCATCGTTGACGAGACGGCAGACCTGGACTACTCAGTCTCCCGCACGGCACTTTCCGCCTTCTCATACGCCGGCCAGGTCTGCATCAGCGCGCAGCGCATACTCATCCACGAAAGCATCGCCGAAGAGTTCACCGGCAAGCTCGTCGAGAAGGCCAAAGCTCTGCGCGCGGGAGACCCGCTCGACGAGGCGACGGAAATCTCGAACATGATTGACGAGCCGGCGGCGCGACGCGCGCAAGGGTGGGTTGACGAAGCGGTCGCCGCGGGCGCGCGCCTGCTTTGCGGCGGACGCCGCGAAGGCTCTCTGCTCGAAGCGACCGTGCTCACGGACGTGCACCCGGAGATGCGCGTCTGCTCCGAAGAGGTCTTCGCGCCGGTCGCCACGCTCCAGAGCTTCGGCGACTTTGAAGAGGCCATCGCGGAAGCGAATAACACGCGCTACGGCCTCCAGGCCGGGGTCTTCACGCGCGATATGGCACGCGCGCTACGCGCCTTCCGCGCGCTCGAATTCGGCGGCGTCATCATCAACGACTCGCCGGCCTTCCGCGTCGACAACATGCCCTACGGCGGCGTCAAGCTTTCGGGCGCGGGCCGCGAGGGCTTGCGCTACGCGATGGAGGAGATGACCGAGCCGCGCCTCATCGTCATAGACCCACAGCATTGAGGAC
>JALZHC010000201.1 GCA_030914105.1 Acidobacteriota bacterium | reverse complement strand
GTCTCAAGGTTCAGAGGCCGCGGCAGCCCGTGTGCGATGACCGTGGATTCGAGCGCCACGACCGCGCGCCCTTCGCTCAGGGCGTCGGCGACTTCTGTGCTCAGCTTCAGTAGATTTCGATCAAGCATGGCGGAATTAACAGGAGCGGACAGGATAGACAGGGAGAAGAGAAAAGTAAAAAGGAGAGAGGCGGGAGTGAAGAGCTTTCGCCTTCACCCTCGCCTCTCCGTGTAAAGTTTTTTTGGCGGAGCCGGTCTGCGCGTAAAGCTTTTGGGTCGGAGTCGGCGCGCGCGGGCGCTATCCCTTCTTGCGCTTCTTCGCAAACTCTTCCAGTTCCGGGTCAAACGCAGGCGCGAGTTGCGCGTTCACCTTGTTTCGCTCCGTGATAAGCTCATCGCCAAGAGACCTCAGCTCGGTGACGGCTTCGACGAGCTTGGAGAGTGACTCCCTGGCTCGCCCGGCGATGGCAGGGTACGGCTCAACCGGAATAGGCCCGTTCGGGCCGATCACCCAGAGCCGCCCGTCGTACATCGGCGCGAGTTGAGACCAGGTGCCGTGGACATAGTCGCCGGTCACGTTCGGCCTCAAGCGCCACCAGTTGACCGCCCCCCGTCCTGACACATCACGGTTCCGTCGGCGAGCAGGAGCATCGTGCTCGCGCTGAACGTCGGTTGGTTAGAGAGCGGTTGCCAGGTGCCTGACATACGTGCCTCCTTAAAAACTGAAACGTCACCGCCGACCCGGAAGTGGCGGCCCCGCGGCGGGCGCTTGGCGTGGCCCCGGAACTCGGCGGCGGCAGTGACCAGAGGTTGAATCCGCCGTGCTCGTTATGTCTCTTAGGCTGTGGCCGGTTTCCTTATAAGACGGCAAATAACGCGGGGGATTTAACAGTCGCCTTCGGCGAAGACGGAACACCGTCCACAATTGTTAACGCCGGTGTTAACGACAGTGGTCTCTGAACGCTGATACGCTCTGCTTCTTATTTTTATTTAACGGATGCGTGCGGTGAAGTTGGCGCTGCCGGTGCCGGAGCTGAGGGTGCCGGAGAACGTCCAGCGGATGTGTGTGACGTTGCGGTCGTAACCGGCGGGCGCGCCGCCGCCGCCGCTCGTGGGCGTGTAGGTGAAGGTCGTGCCGCCGTCGTTCGAGTAAGTGACTGTGACGCCGGAGAGGCCGCCGAGAGTGGCTGTGGCCGAGCCGACCTTGAAGTCGGTGTTGTCGTTAATCTTCAGAGTGGTTGAAGGGTCGGGGTCAACGAGTATGAATTGCTGCGCGGCGAGGTCGCCGGAGTTGCTGAAAGATATGGAGTAGGCGAGGTCTGTGCCGGGCACTTGCGTCCCCGAAGGCGAGACGCTCTTGACGAGCGAGATGCTGGGCGGCGTGTTCACCTGCAAGGTGACGGAGGCGGGCGCGTTGTCGGTCACGTCCTGCGTGGAGTCCACCTGGTAGCCGTCGAAATGGGCGACGGCGCTGTTGGTGTACGAGCCGTGCGTGGCCGGCAGCGTCATGCGGTAGGTCAGGTTGCGCGTCTCGCCGGCGGGGACAAGGAAGGTTCCAGACCAAGTGAGCTTGCCGCCCGACGAGACGGGATTGCCGATGGCTGAGCCGTTGAAGGCGGACGAGCCGGTGACGTAAGTGGGCGAGCCGGGGCTTGTGGGGGGCGTGTCCACGAAGTCAGTGAGCGTGTAGTCGGCGGGGCCGGTGTTCGTGACGCGCAGCGTGTAGGTGACCGTTCCGTTGACGAGAACGGGCGAGGGGCTGACGCTCTTTGCGAGCGTGAGCGGCGGCGGCTGCGTCGTTATCGCCAACCCGTTGTTGCCGAGGTCGCTGTTGTAGTGGAAGCTGCCGCCCGAATGGTCGAGGATGAGCGCGCTCAGCGAGATCGTGCCGTTGACGGCCAGAATCTTCACGGTGTAGTCGGTGGTAATCGTGCCGCCGACCTTGTTGTTGTTCGCGCACTGAAGGTAGTTCGCCGAGCCGGGGATGTTACCCCAGCCGCAGGCGTCGGAGTAGAACTTATCGTTGGTTGTGCCCGACGGCGCGCTGTAGGTCGTGCTGATGCGCTGCACCTGAAAGACTGCGTTCGAGAGGTTGATGAAGGATTCGAGCTGGTCGTAGCCCTGCGTGGCCGTGTCGGCGACGAGCCGGTAGGTGTAGCTCTGCCCGACGTAGACGGTCGAAGGCCCGGTGATCGAGGTGACGGAGTTGCGCGACTGCGAGAGCAACTGCTCGACGTAAAGCTCGCGCGGCGTCGGCGTGCTGACCGCCGAGACGCCCGTGGCGCTGACGGTGATGTGATAGCCGCGCGAGGGGTTGGTCGTAAAGACCTGCGAGACGCGGCTGACGGTGACGGGAAAGTAGAAGTCGGTGCACGCGCCGGCGGCGAGCGAGCTGTAGGTGACGGGGTTGAGGGTCGAGGTAGCGAGGTTGATGTAGGGGTTCGAGCTGTCCCAGACGAAAGTGCCCGTCACGTTCGAGAGCGCCGCGCCGCTCGTGTTGCAGGCGCGCGCGCCGACCTGGAAGGTGTCGGGGCCGACGCCCTGTGTGTACTTGTTGCTGTCCAGCCCGATGACGTTCCAGGTGACGGGCGTGACGGCCAACTGCGCGCGCGCGCTCTGCGCGCCGAGGACGCAGAAGAAGATGAACGCCAGCAGACAGAGGCGCTCGAAGGGTCTCAGGGACTTCTCTGCGGCAGGTCTCAAGGTTTACTCGTCTTCGTGCTTCGGTTGTCCGGCGCTCGCGCCGCCGTCCTGCGTGCCGCCATTCTGGCCCTGAAGGTTCTGGCGCGATGTGCCGAAGAGGTCGAAGAGGTTCGAGAGCTTGGAGGAGATTGTGAAGTAGAAGCCGCGGCGCGCGGCCAGGAGCGGCGACGCGCCCGGCTCGGTCACGCCCGTCCAGTTGTAGCCGCCACCGAGGCGCAGGTCGGGCAGAACCCAGAAGCCGAGCTCCGTGCCGAACGAGGCGCGGGCCGTGCGCGTGACGGGCTGCGCCAGCCAGCGACCCTCGCCCGCGAAGTCGAGGAACTTGCCGAGGTGGTAGACGGCGCGGCCCTGCGTCATGTAGGTGAGCGTCGAGACGCGGACGATGCCGGGCGAGGCCGTATCGCCGAACTTGAAGGCGAAGCGGCCGTAGAGTTCGAGGTCGCGGCTCAGTTGGTAGTAGCCGTCCGTCGAGAGCGTGTCGGAGCGGTCACGCGTCGTGCCCGTCTGTCCCGCGCCGGACTGAAGGATGTCGCGGCGCGTGTAGCTGAAGAGCAGCCCCTCGCGGTCGCTGCCGAGCGGTCGCCAGGCGAGCGCGGCGGTCGCCGTCATGGCCGAGCCGTCGCGCCCCTGGAAGCTGGTGCGCGAGAGCTGGAAGCGCGCGAGCGAAGTCACGTTGTCGAAGAGACGGCCCGCGGCTCCGAGCGTGAGCACGCTTCCCATGCCGCCGCGGTCGCGCATCTCGTAGCGCGCGGTCGTGCGGAAGCCTTCGGTCGGCTGGAAGGTGAAGCCGAAGTGCGCGCTGTTGAAGCTCTGGCCGTTTCCGGCGAGGTGGAAGCCGCGCTCGTAGCCGAGGTCGAGCGCGAGTTCTTTATTAATCGGCAGACGATTCGAGAGGCCGAAGACGGCGAAGCTGTCCGTGCCATTAATGCCGTTCTCAATCTGGTAGCGCGAGTTGAGGTCTGCGAAGCGACCGAGCTTGGTCTCGACGCCGACCGCCGTTTCGCTGCGCGCGCTCGTCTGCGCGAAGCCCGTCGCCGACGTGTCGCTGATGGGCACGATGGGCGCGGAGGCCAGGCGCTCGGTGAAGAAGACTTTGGTGAACTGGTTCCACTGGTAGGTGGCGGCGAGCGTCGTCTGGTTCGGGTAGGTCGGGTCGGCGTCGCCGCCGACGTTCTGTTCGCGCTTGGCCGAAAGGCTGAGCTTGTTGGTCGCCTTGTACTCGGCGCCGACGGTGACGAGGTCGGAGTCGGTCTGCTTTCCGGAAAGGTCGTCCTTGTAGCGGCGGAAGTCGAAGCCGAAGGTGGCGCGCAGGCGGTCGCCGAAGCTCTCGGTCCAGAGCAGCGAGGCGGTCTCGCGGCTGTTGTCCACGTTCGCGGTCTTGTTCCGCTCGTCGAGGAAGGAGAAGCGCGCGCGCGCAGACTTCGTGACCTTCATATCCACGGACGCCTCGGCGCGCTGCGAGCCGGGCGTGACGGTCGCGCCGAAGGGGTTGAGGAAGCCTTCTTCGGCGCGCGAGTAAGTGGCGCGCAGCATCGTCTCGCGGTACGGAATCGGCTGCTCCAGCTCAAGCCGGTAGGCGTTGCCGTCGTGGCGGTCGTCCGCGCCGGCGCTGAAGACGTTGCCGCCCGCCTCGACGCGACCGCGCGAGGTGGCCCACTCAAGGCGCACGCGCCCGCCGTGCGGAAGCCTCTTCTCCGCGTCCACGCCGCCGAGGACGAACGAGCCGAACTCACCCTGCCGCTGGTCGACGAGCGAGAGGCCGACTTTCAGTCCGAGGCCCTCGAAATTTTTGTATGCGCGCGCCGTGTAGACGGCCTGCGACATGCTGTCGGAGCGGAACTCGTAGGTGACGACGACCTGCACGAGGTTGAAAGAGAAGTCGAAGGAAGAGATGGGGCGGAGGAAGAACATCTCGCCGGTCGAGGCGTCGAGGTTGTAGTCAACCGAGCGGATGAGCGCCTCGCGCGAGATGATCTGTTCGGGGTTGCGGCGGTCGCGCACCTCGATGACGACCGTCTCTGAGCCGGGCAGGATTTCCGCGTGGGAGAGTCGCGCAAAGCCGAGCGCGCCGCCCGGAAACACGTCGCGCGCGAACGCGGTGTCGGGCCGCGCGCCCGTCAGGGAAACGTAGTCGCCCTTCGCGTTCTCAAGATGGAGCTTGACGCCCGTGAGCTTGCGCGTGTAGGAGGCGAGGCCGGCGTTTCGGTTCTCGGTCTCCATGTCGCCGAAGAGGAAGTAGGAGCGCTTGTGGTCGAGGCGCAGGTAGAGCTTCGAGTTCGTCTGCGCGTCCTCGTAGCGCGTCGAGGAGTCGCCGAAGAGCGGGTAGGCGCGGTCGAGCGGGTCGAGCTGGAAGAGTCGGTCGTTGCCGCCCGTGCGGTTGATGGGGCGGTTGCTGTCGTAGGCGAGCGTCAGGAGGTTCGAGCCGAAGAGCGGCAGCGGCCCGCGGTAGAAGAAGGCGAGGCGGCTCCTGACAGAGGCGTTCGGGTCAGCGCCGGAGAGAGCGGGCGCGCTCTTGCCGATGCTTGCCTCGGCGAGGCCGACGAGGATTGTGGGGCGGACTTCCGGGGTGATGCGGATTTCGCGCTTGACCTCGACCGCACCTGTAGTCGCGTGAACCTCGGACGTGCCCGGCGTGTTGTCGGCGACTAGACGGACGCGGCCTTCGCCGCCGACGAGCGGAACGATCTGCTGCGTCGCGGGAGCGTTCTTCTCTTCGGGGCTCTCGATCTTGTCGTCCGACTTGTCGGCGGCCCGGCCCCTGACTGACTTATCTTTGCCGCCCTTATTATCGTCGGCCTTCTCTCTCGGATTCGCTTCGCCGTCGTCCAAGCGCAGCAGCCGGCCCGCGGAGACGTTGAGCGCGACCGAGCCGTCGGCCGCGGGGTGGTTCCATTCGTCGAAGGCGCGCACGCGAAGTGTCGTCGAGTCGCGCCCGCCCGCCGAAAGCTCCGGCTTGTCGGCGACGATCTCAAGGCGCTTGGCGGGGCCGCGACCGTAGGCCGTGACTTCGACGGTCTTGCCCGTCGCGCCGTCGGGGCCGATGGCCGTGACGCGGATGCGGTTCGGGCCGGGCGAGACGCCAAGGCCGACGAAGGTATAAGTGGCGAGGTCGTTCTTGTGGTCAATCCTCTTCTCGCCGATCTTCGAGTCGGGCACGCGTCGGCCCGCGACCTCGACCGAGACCGTCCACGCGGCGTTCGTGCGCGCGGTGATTTCGAGCGCCGCGCCCAAGACCGGCTCGTCCGGCTGCGGCGAGAGAACGCGCACGTCGCCCGGCGCGACCGGCTCCAGAGTCTCGTCGGTCGTCATCTCGTAAGTGCCGGAGCTGTTCGGCGTCCTCGCGCCCGCCGCGCCGTCACCCTTCGATGCGCTCTCGTTCCTCTTCGCGCCCGCGTTGTTCGTCGCGCTCCCATTTTTCGTCGCGCCTCCGCCGTTCGCCGAGCCTGCGCCGTCCGCGCCGCGCGCGACGAGGTTGTTCTGCGCCGGGTGCGCGCCGCCGAAGAGCGAGCCGGCGAGCGGGCCGCGCGTTGAGTTCGAGTTCGAGTTCGAGTTCGAGTTCACGCCCGGCGCGCGGACGTTCTTCGAGGCTGAGTCGGAGGCCGACTCTTCGCCTTCGGGCGAGCGCAGCGCAAAGTTCTGGCGCAGCAGCGCGCCGCCGCCCAAAGGAGTGCGCAGCAGCCGCGTCCAACTGCGCTCGTCGCGCCGGCCCGTGTCAACTAATGAGTAGCCGGGCGGCAGCGTGACGGGGTCGAGCGAGACGACTTGCGTGCCCTCGTTGACGACGGGGAAGTTGTAGAGGCCCTCGGAGTCTGTGATGACCGACTGGCCGTTGTTGAGGTAGATGCGCACGCCGGGCAGGCCGCGCTCGTCGCGGTCGAACTGGCCGTTCAGGTTCGCGTCCACATAGACG
>JALZHC010000200.1 GCA_030914105.1 Acidobacteriota bacterium | reverse complement strand
GGCGCGCGCGCGTTCGGCCCGAAGAAGGAGCGCCCCCGCCCGTCCGCGTGCGCACGGCCCGGCGGGTGCGGGACTGTGTGACGGCGCGGATTATAGCAAAGCAGTAGCCAGTAGTCAGTAGCCAGTAGTCAGTAGCCAGTAGCCAGTAGGCTCGACCTGGCGGGCGCTGACGCTTTCGCGCTGATGATTCGCCGGAGGAGGCTTTTCTACCGGCTACTGGCTACTGACTTCTGGCTACCGGCTACTGACTACCGGCTACTGCTTTCTGCTATACTGTCGCCAAAAGGGAAGCAACGACCGCCGAGCCGTGGGGCATCGAAAGAGCGGCTCGAAGGCGGCTTGAAAACTCCGAGGTTTCGTCCCGCGCTTCCTTCATCCGGATATGAAAATCGACTCGCCCTGGATTCTGTTCGTCTGCCTTGTCTGCGGCCTGTGCGCCGCGGCCACCGTCGGCGCGCGCGCGCAAACCGAAACGCAGCCGCGCCCCGCCCAGACGCCCGCCCCGCGCACGGGCGCGACGCCGCAGGACGAGGTTCAAGAAGGCGTCACGGCGCGCGTCGTCCGCGTCCCCGTGACCGTGACCGACAAGAAGGGTCAGCCCGTGACGGGTCTGACCAGAAACGACTTCATGGTCTTCGAGGACAAGCGGCCCGTGCAGTTCGACTTCCTCGGCGAGAGCCGGGAGATCGAGAAGCAGCCGATCTTCATCGGCGTGCTGATGGACACTTCCAGCTCGACCGCCGGCAAGCTCGGCTTCGAGAAGGAGGCCGCCACGAACTTCCTCTGGACGGTGACGCGCACGCGCAAAGACCAGGCCGCCTTCGTCACCTTCGACGACGAGGTGAATCTCCGGCAGGACTTCACGATGGATCTCGACCGCCTGAAGAAGGCGATTGACGGCGTGAAGAAGCCGGGCACGCAGACCGCGCTCTATGATGCCGTCTGGCAGTTCTGCGACGAGAAGATGCGCTCGGCGGCCTCGACGCGCCGCGCGCTCGTAGTCATCACCGACGGCGACGACACATACAGCCGCGCACGCCTCGACGACGCCATCCAGATCGCGCAGAAGACCGACACCATCGTCTTCGCCATCTCGACCAAGGGCGGGTTTACAGGGAGCGCCGTCCCCGGCGTCGAGGCCGGCACGGTCAAAGACAGCGGCGACAAGGAACTGACGCGTCTCGCCGAAGAGACGGGCGGGCAGCCCTTCTTCACCGGCGACATGCTCGCGCTCGAACGGGCCTTCAAGCGGATCGGCGAGGAGCTGCGCTCGCAGTACCTCATCACTTACAAGCCCGATCCGCCCTTCGACGGCAGCTACCGCCGCATCGAGGTCAAGCTCGCCGCCGGCAAAGGCTACAAGGTTAGCGCCAAGCGCGGCTACACGGCTGACCGGGACATGATTAGGAAGTGAATCGTGAATCGTAAATCGTGAATAGTAGTTGGGCGGCTGTCCCGCTTGAGCGGCTATCGCCCGACGTGAATGACACTCAGCGACTATTTACGATTCACGATTCACGATTTACCAGCTTTGAGGATGAAGATGCTACGTCACAAGAGATTCGCGCGCGTGTTGGCGCTCGCGCTGGCCGCTTCGTTTCTGTGCGCGGTCGGCGGGCACGCGCGCGTGAGTGCGCGCTCCGAGACGGGCGGCGCGGCCACTCCGCAACAGGCCGCGCAGCAGCCCGGCCAGCGCACGCAGAAGCCCGCGCGCCCCGACGAGACGATTGACGAAGACGACGTGGAGCGCGTCGAGAGCGACCTCACTAACGTCCTCTTCACCGCCGTCGACCGCGACAAGCGCTTCGTCACCTCCATCAAGCAGGAAGACATACGCGTCCTCGAAGACGGCGTCGAGCAGAAGGTCTTCACTTTCCAGCGCGAGACCGACCGCCCGCTCTCGCTCGCCATCCTCATTGACACCTCGGCCTCTGAAGAGCGCACCCTCCCCGAAGAGAAGAGCGCCGCACAGCGCTTCGTCGACTCGGTCATCCGCCAGCAGAAGGACGAGGTGGCGGTCTTAAGCTTCACCGGCGACGCCACGCTCGAACAGGGCCTCACGGGCAACGCCTCGCGCGTGCGCCGCGCCATCGACCGCGTCGAGTTCCAGCCGCCTTCCGGTTACATCGGCGGCGGCGTGATGGTCGGCACGCCGCCGATTAACGGCGACTCGCGCGCCGGCTCCACAGCCATCTGGGACGCCATCTGGGTCACCTCGCGCGAGGTTCTCTCCGAGACTTCCGACAAGACGCGCCGCGCCATCATCCTCCTCACCGACGGACAGGACACCAGCAGCCGCGTCAAGTTCAACGAGGCCGTCGACTCGGCGGTTAAGGCCGACGCCATCATCTTCGCCATCGGCATCGGCGACAACTATTTCGACGGCGTGGACAAGGGCACGCTCAACAAGATCAGCGAGCGCACGGGCGGTCGCGCCTACTTCCCGCGCAACGAGGAAGACCTCCGCTCGGCCTTCGCCCAGATTCAGGACGAGCTGCGCTCGCAGTACCTCGTCGCCTACTCGCCCACGAACAAGGCGAAGGACGGCACCTTCCGCCAGGTCAAAATCGAGGTCGTCAACCCTGAGCTGAGCAAGCAGAAGCTCCGGCTCACATACCGCCAGGGCTACTTCGCCCGCAGCGCCGTGGACGCGCGTCCGAAGGCGAAACCATAAGGGGCAGATGGCAGGGGCAGACGGCAGGTCGTAACATTTGAAGGCAGCCGGGTCTTTACAAGACCGGCTGCCTTCTCGTTTTCGTCTGACCCTGCGCTTATGTCTGTTTCCTGCCCCTGCCTCCTGCCCCTGCCTCCTGCTCCTGCCTCCTGCCCCTGCTCCTTACTTCCTGCCGTCTGCCCCGGCCTCCTGCCCTTTTTTCCGGTGACAAGCCGCCCAACGCTTTGTTATATTCAGACTTGCCCCGCGCCGCGCCGCGGGCGCGAACGTGAAGAGCATTAGCCCTTCGCAGACGACACCGCCGGTACAGCCCCTCCTCTCGAAATCTTTTCGTCCCCCGTCGTCGAACCGCAGAGCCGAAGCATCCGAGGCCGCGTGCGCGTTCGGCCCGTCCCGTCCCCGCGAGAGCGAAAGAGATGCCCCTGTCGGAAATCTACAGCGAGGAGCTGGCCGAGTCCGGCGAGCAGTTGAGCGCTTCGGTGCGCCAACTCGAAGCTCTGACCGCACTGGCCGCCGCGCCGCGCGAAGGGCGCGAGCTGGAAGAACTCTTCGCCGGCCTCGCCGACACCATCACGAGCCTGACGGACTACCGCACCTGCCTCGTCGTCCTCTTCAACGACGAAGCGCCCTACACGCGCCGCGTCCTCTCCTACTCGTCGAACGTGCCGCGCGAGTACATCGAGAAGAATTCAAACAAGCCGTACCGGCGCGAGGACGTGGCGCGTCTCGTCGAGCGCGGCGTGCGCATCGAAGTCGGCGGGCTGGGCTTCGCGGCCTACTACCCGCCCTCGCGCTACCACGTCCTCGACGCCTTCATGGCCGACCGTTTCAAGTCGGGCTTACCGCGCCCGCTGCCCTCCTACGGCTGCGACCCCTGGCACGACGGCGACGAGCTGTTCGTCCCGCTCATCACGCACGACGGCGACTTCATCGGCCTCATCGCGCTCGACGACCCGCGCTCTGGCCGCGCGCCCGACCGCCGCAGCGTCCTGCCCGCGGTGGCTTTCGCGCGCCAGACCGCGCAGCTCGTCGCGCGCCAGCGGGACGCCGAGAAACTGGCCGCGCAGGCACGCCGCGAGGCGCTCGTCAACCGTCTGAGCCACGCCATCCGCGCTTCGCTCAACCTGCCCGAAGTCCTGCGCGCGGCGACGCACGAGCTGGGCCAGGCGCTCGGAGCCTCCCGCGCCTTCATACGCTCTTACGACCCCGCGCGCCCCGCCGCCACGTCCGAGACCTACGAGTATCTCGCGTCCGGCTGCGAGAGCGTGAGCGCCGTCCCGATCAGCTTCGACAGCCCCGTCGGGCGTCACCTCATCGGCACACACCGCACGCTCGTCATCCACGATGCGTTCACTTACGACGCCGGCACGCCGGAGCTGAACGAGCAGGTGCGCCACCTCGCGCGACTGGGCGGCGGCCTCTCGAAGATCATCTGCCCGCTCGTCGTGCAGGGGCGCTTCCGCGGCGCGCTCTGCATCCACCAGACCGACCGCCCGCGTCGCTGGGACAGGGACGAAGTCGCGCTCGTCGAACTGGTCGCCGCGCAGCTCGCCACAGGCATCGCGCAGGCCGAGCTGTTCGAGATGGTCGCGCGTGCAAAGCGCACCTGGGAAGTCACCTTCGACGCCCTCTCGGACGGCATCTTCATCTTCTCGAACGAACGCCGCCTGATGAGAGTCAACCGCGCCGGCGCTTCTTTAGAGTCCTCCACGCCGCACGAGCTTCTGGGCCGACGCTGCTGCGACATCCTGCGCGCGGGCCGCGGCGAGGGCTGCATCGTCGAGCGCGCAACCGCCGAAGGCCGAGCCGTTACGTTGGAGTACACGCCGGAGAGCCTGAACCGCACGCTCCTCGTCACCGCCGAGCCGGTCGTCGAAGAGGAAGGGCAGACGGGAACGGTCTGCACGGTGCGCGACCTCTCGGAGCTGCGTCAGATCGAGGCCGTCGCGCGCGAGCGGCAGTCTCTACTCGAACACGTCCTTGAGAGCGCGCGCGAGAACATCTGCGCCGTCGACCCCGAAGGCCGCGTCATGTGGATCAACAGCGCGGGCGCGGCGATGAACGGCGTGGCGAAGGAGGCGCTGATCGGCGCGCACTTCCGCGAGCTGATTGAGGAGGACGACCGCCCCTTGGCCGAGGAGCGCTTCCGCCGCGCGCTCGCCGGCGAGCCGCAGACCGTCGAGCTTCGGCTCGCCGCGCAGGACGGGCGCGTGCGCCATGTCGTCTCGGACGCGGCCCCGCTCGTCATCGAGGGGCGCACGACCGGAGTGCTCTCGATCACGCGCGACGTGACCGAGCAGAAGTTAGAGCGCGAGCGCGCCGCGCAGGCCGACAAGCTGCGCGCGCTGGGCCAGCTTGCCTCCGGCGTCGCGCACGACTTCAACAACTCGCTCGCCGCCATCCTCGGTCGCGCGCAACTGCTCCGCCGCGCGGCGCGCGACTCAGAGACCGCGCGCGCGCTCGACATTATCCAGACCGCCGCCGAGGACGCCGCCGCAACGGTGCGCCGCATACGCTCGTTCGCGCACCAGCTTCCCGGCGACGACCTCGCGCCCGTGGACGCGCGCGAGCTTCTGCGCGACGCCATCGAGATCACGCGCACGCGCTGGGAGAACGACGCGCGCGCGCGGACTCTGTTACGACGTGACGCTCGAAGGCGACGACTCGCTGCACGCGCGCGCCAACGCCTCCGAGCTGCGCGAGGTCTTCGTCAACCTCATCGTCAACGCCATTGACGCGATGCCCGCGGGCGGCAAGCTCGCCGTGAGGTGCCGACGCCGCGGCGCGCGTATCCAGCTCATCTTCGCAGACACCGGGGTCGGGATGACCGAGGAAGTGCGCGCGCGCATCTTCGAGCCGTTCTTCACTACCAAGGGCGCGCAAGGGACGGGGCTCGGACTCTTCGTCTCCTACGGCATCATCGAGCGGCACGCGGGCCGCATCAGCGCTGCCTCCGTGCGCGGGCGCGGGACGACCTTCACCGTCGAGCTGCCTTACGCCGAACCCGCGCCGCAGGCCGCCGACGCGAAGGCGCGCGTCACGGGCGCGCGAGCCGGGGCTCTTGCAGTCCTCGTCGTTGACGACGAGGAGCACGTGCGCGGGACTCTGGCCGAGATGGTCGAGGTGCTCGGCCACAACGTGACGGTCGCCGACGGCGGTCGCGCGGCGCTCTCGGCGCTGGAGGCGAACTCCTTCGACCTCGTCTTCACAGACCTCTCGATGCCGGAGATGGACGGCTGGGAGCTTGCGCGCGAGGTGCGCCGACGCTCGCCACGCACGCGCGTCGCCGTCGTCACCGGCTACGGCAAAGACGCCGCACGCTCGCAAGCGGACGCGCCCGCCGACGCCGTCATCGGCAAGCCCTTCGACTTCGCGCAAGTCGAAGAAATCCTCGCGCAGCTCGGCAACTAACCTTCCCGCAAGCGACCTTACAACTAACCTTCCTGCAAGCGGCCGTAAGTCTCGGTCGTCTCGCGCAGGCGCGCGCTCAGCTCGCCGTTGAGCGCGCCCGCTCGGAAGCGCCAGCCCCAGTTGCCTTCGGCGCTCGCGGGCGTGTTCATGCGCGCCTCCGCGCCGAGGCCGAGCACGTCCTGAAGCTGCGCGACCGAGATGTCCGCGACCGACATCTGGACGGCGCGGATGAAGTCCCAGTTGATCTCCGAGCCGTCAGTGGCGAGGTACTTCAGGCAGTTCGCGCGCTCGCGCCGCTCATCTTCACTCGCGTCCGCGCGCTCGCGCTCGCTGAACCAGCCGACGACGGTGTTGTTGTCGTGCGTGCCGGTGTAGGCGACGGAGGCGCGTGTGTACTCGTGGGGTAGGTGCGTGTCGTGCGGGTCGCCGCCGAAGGCGAACTGGAGAACGCGCATGCCTGGGAAGCCGAACTCGTCGCGCAGACGGTGAACGTCGGGCGTGATCGTGCCGAGGTCTTCGGCGATGATGGGCAACTCATTTC
>JALZHC010000782.1 GCA_030914105.1 Acidobacteriota bacterium | reverse complement strand
GCCGTAGAGCCAAACGTCCGTGAGGCCGGAACCCAACTGCCGCGCCGGGTCGCCTGTCGGCAGCTCGACGTTGAGGCTCGCGGCGAGCGCGGGCCAGCGCGAGCCTTCGCGCTCCTTGAGGAAGTTGTATTTGACGGAGAGGTTCGTGTCGCCGACGCCGAAGACCGCGGGGCCGCGCGCGCTCGTGATGGTGATGAGCGGCGACTCGACGCCGACCTCGACGCCTTCGAGCAGGCCGTAGTCAAGCTCGGCGTCGGCGGTGTTCTGCGCGCGCGAGGGGAAGGCGGAGCGCTGGAGCAGGTCGTACTCGTTCGAGAACTCGAAGTGGAGCTTGCCCTTCGCGGTCACGTCGGCGTCGTCGGTGGCGAAGGGCTGCTGTGCGCGCGCGGGCGTCGGCGTCGCGCAGAGGAGGAAGAGTATGAGTAGGAAGTGCCGCCCGAAGAGTTTGGTCATGTGCTCGTCACGCCGTGCAGATGTGCCGGGGGCGTCGCGCAGGGGGCCGCGCCGTTCGGGGTGAAAAATATATAGCACAAACGGCGGCGGCGCGCGGAAAAGTTTTGCGTGCGGCGCGGCGGTCGGAAGGGTTTCGTTCGGACTTAAGAGGCAGGGGCGCTCAGACTTTTCCCGACCGAGCGCCTCAGACTTTACCGCGGGGGCGCTTCAGACTTTTTCCGTGGGCGTCGTGTGCTGCGCGAGAAGTTTTTCGATGTTCGAGAAGCGGCGCATCATCTCCTCGTGCATGTGGTCGGCCTTCTGATGAAGCTCGGCCACCTCAAGCTCGGCCTTGATGTTCACGTCGTACTCGATGTCGGAGCGCACCTTGTCCTTCTGCGCCTGCCGGTTCTGGCTGATGAGGACGAAGCAGGCGAGGAAGATGGCTTCGAGCGAGACGATCATCGTCAGCAGGCCGAAGGGGAACGGGTCGAAGCCGCGCGAGCCGTCGGCGTTCGGCGGGAAGAACGAGGAGAGGAAAGTGTTGAGCGAAATCCAGACCACGAACCAGAAGGCGTGGATGATGAGGAAGGGCATGCTCCCCGAAAACCAGGCGAGCCAGTCGGCTATTCTTTGCAGCGTCGTCAGCTGCTCCTCGGCCTCCTCGTTGGCGTTGCGCGAGACGCGCGTGCGCAGCAACTCGTCGGCCTTGCGCGTCATCTTGCCCATCGCCGCGAGCATGTGCAGGGCCGACTCCGGCTTCTTCTGGAAGAGGAGCATGAGGTCTTCTCGGTCAAGCTCAATCAGCTCGGAGTGTGTGAGCGCGACCGCCGTGGCCGAGCGCGGCCCCTCGTCGAGCAGAGCGATCTCGCCGAAGAAGTCGCCGGGGTGCGTGATGTCGAGGATGATCTTCTGGCCGGTGTTGTCCTTAATGAAGAGTTCGATCTCGCCGGAGCTGACGAGAAAAAGACTCTCCCCAGGGTCGCCGGCCTGGAAGAGAGTCTGGTTGTCGTCTAGTTTGATGAGGTCAACGACCTCGGCCAGCGCGCGCCGGTCTGCGTCGTCGAGCAGCTTGAAGAACTCTATGTCTCCGAGCAACACTGGGTCAACTGCCATCACTGTCTCCTGACGGTCGGCGGGGATTGACTCGGCTGCTGCTGCGAGTCGCCGCCCTTGGCCGTGTAGCCGGAGCGCGTGACGGCCACGCGCTTCTCGCGACCGGGCGCGTCGGCGACGGCGACGCGGACGGGGCGGAACTCGCCGGGCCGCGGCAGCGGCTTAGGAACGTAACTGATGACGTACTGCGTGCGCAAGTCTTTGGTGATGTCCTGCGCGATCTGCGGCAGCTCGGAGAGCGAGTTCGGGTAGAAGGCCCGGCCTCCCGTCTCCTTCGCCATCTTGTCGAGCAAGTCCATCGCCTTCTGCCGCTTCGACTTCGAGATGAAGCCGCGATCCTTCTCCAGCTCGTTGACGAAGCCGATGACGAAAATCTGCACGTCCTCCTCTTTGAGCGCCTCGAAGAGCTGCTCCTGCTTGTAGAAGCTGGCGCGGTCTTCGCCGTCGGTGACGAGGATGACGGCGCGGCGTCGCTTGTCCTGATCGGTCTCGCCCTTGCGCCGCTCGGCCGCGTGCTCGGCCGAGAGATAGACGGCGTCGATGACGGCGGTCTGCCCGCCCTCGACGAACATGTCGTCGAGCGCGTCATCGAGCGACTGCTTGTCCGCCGTGTAGTCCTGCATGATCTTGATCTCGTCGGACGAGATGAAGCGGACGACGAAGGTCTCGTCGCCGGGCTTGTTGCTGTTGACGATGGTCTTGGCGGCCTCGATGACCTGGTTGATCTGGTTGCGAAGGCTTCCGGAGTTGTCCACGACCAGCCCGTAGGTGATCGGCACCTCTTCCTGCGTGAACGAGGTGACGGTCTGCTGGACGCCGTTCTCGAAGACCTTCAACTCGTCCTGGCGCACGTCGTTGACGGGGCGGTTGAAGCGGTCGACGACGCGGACGTGCAGCTTGATCTCGTTCGACTCGATGCGGACGACCTCATCCGGGTTAACCTCCTGGTTCGGGTCTTCCTGCGCGCCCGGCTGGTCGGGCTGAGCCTGCGGCTGGGTCTGGAGCTTCGGGCGGCCTCCGGTCGTCTGCGGCGTCGCGGGCGGCGCAGGCGTCGGCGTCTGCGCGGGGCGCGAGCCGGTCTGCGCGGGCGGCGTGCTCTTCTGCTGCGCCGTCTGCTGC
>JALZHC010000781.1 GCA_030914105.1 Acidobacteriota bacterium | reverse complement strand
CTTCTCAGGACTGCATGCCGGTCAGCGTGATGAACGCGAGGGTCGCGCCCGTGGGGTCGTTGACGACGCAGAAGCGACCGACCTTCGGGATGTCTGTCGGCGGCACACAGACCTTGCCGCCGAGTTCCCAGACCTGCCGCGCCTTCGCGTCCACGTCGTCCACGGCGACGTAGGCCATCCAGTGCGAAGGTATCTGGCCGAACTCCGGCCCCATCTGGAAGAGGCCGCCGACCGACTGGCCTCCGACGACAATCTCGTTGTAGACCATGCCGCCGCCCGACGCGCTCGACTCCTTGATCTCCCAGCCCAGAAGCGTCTTGTAGAAGTTCTGCGCCGACTCCAGGTCGGTCGTCGCCAGCTCGTTCCAGCAGAAGGCCCCGTTCGCGGGCATCTTCATTTCTGACATCTCTTTCTGTCTCCTCTCAGGTAGTTGTGGTCATCCCAAAAAATGCTGCGAATTTCAACGCCGGAAGTTGGGCTGCCGAAAACTTAAACTCTCATCCGAGCGGGCGGACTTGCGTGCCCGCGCCCGCCGTGATGACGAACATCTGGCAAGGCTCCAGGACGCGCGCGACGTGCCATGTGCCGCGCGGGACGAGATAGGCTTCGCCGCCGCGCACCTCGACCGTGCGCTCGCCCGAAGCGTTCTGGAGCCGGAACTCGACCGCGCCTGAGACGAGGATGATCAGCTCGTCGCCCGCCGGGTGCATCTCCCAGTGATCCCAGTCGTCGGTCATGCGGAAGGATGTGACGAGGCGGCCACGTTGCAGGTCTGTGCGCTCGCCGATCTTCGCCCAGAAGTCCTCGGCGACGGGGACGTGGAGCGCTGCGCCGCCGTCTTCGAGGTGGACGTATGTGGTTCGCAGGTCGAACGCGGGCTGCGAGATGTCTGCCATGAGATTCCTCCTTCGGTTTGTGCCGGGCGTGTGGCCGTCAATCAATCCCGGCGCTTCAGTTACCGCCGGGCACCTTGCGCACCTTGCCCTCGATAAGCTTCCGGAAACGATCGGGCTGGCCGGGCGGCGACGCTTCGAACGTGAGCGCCAGAGTGTCCGGCCCGGTCAGGACGTATGTGAGCCGGTAGCGCGGCCCTGGGTCTCGCGGGTCGCTCAGGAAGGTGACGCTCTGGCCGTCCTCAGAAACGCTCAACGCGTAGTTGATGACGTGCCCTTCGCTGTCCGTGTAGAACGCGCGCGGGCCGTTCGCGGCGTCGGCGTAGACGATCATCAGGTCGTCGTGCGCGAAGGCGGGGCGGTCTTTCGTGGCCGGGTACTCAGAGTGGTTCTTGCGAATCAGAACCTTCCCCTGCAAGCCCTCCTCGAAGGTGAAATACCCTGAGCCTTGCCCGGCCTCGCCGCCCCCTTCGCCCGCCCACTTCCCCAGAAGAAACCGCAATGAACCCAGGCCCGCCGCGCCGCCCGGCTTGGAGCCCTGTTTCTCCCGGCCTTCGGTAAAGGAGAGCGCGAAGCAGGCAAAGACGAGCGCGAGTGAAAATGCTCTGAGCACGTGCGGCCTCCGTTCTGTTTCAACGAACCGCGCGCCCGATGCGCGCGCGGGAGCAGCGAGTCTTCAGTCGGCAGCCTATGGTGCGGCGTTCGTCAGCCGTTGTTGCGGCGTTCGTCAGCCGTCGCCCGCGTGGACGAAGCGTAGGCTGTTGCCGTCTGCGTCCTCGACGTACATCTCCCGGTTGCCCCAACTCTGCTCGGTCGGCTCTAAGGCGATGGGCACGCCCTTCGCGACGAGTTCCGCGTGCAGCGCGTCCAGGTCCTCGACGAGCAGGAAGACCGCGCCGCCCGAAACGCCGTCGCCGGAAAACGAAGAGACGTGCAGCCACACGTCGTCGCGCGTCAATCCCATGTAGCAAGGGTCGGGCCTGGCTTCGTCGAAGCGGTAAGCGAACCGGCGTTGGAAGCCGAGTTGCTCGCAGTAGAACTCCTCGGCCACGGACGCGCGGCGGACGTGGAGCACGGGTATCGCCGACTTGAACACGGGCCACCCTCCTCGTGTTGGCGTTCGGACTGCTTCGTTGTTGGCGAGTGCCGTTCCGCAGAACGGCGCTGAAGACCACCGGGCGAAAAGCGAAAGGTGAGCTTCCGACACGGAAAACTCACCTTTCAAACCCACCCCTTGTTCGTTCGGAAAGGAAATGCCAGCGAGGGAAAGATTCGGTTCCTTCTTAAAACTTACTCGGCCCTTAACTCCGCCGGGCCACTCACTGAAAAAAGTTTTGGGAGAGCGGCTGAACGCGCGCTCAGTGCGCGTTCAGCCACTCGCTGAACACCTCGGACTCTTCGAGCTTGCCGCTCCAGCGCGCGCGGTTCTTGCCCGTCAGGGCAAGAACCATCGCCTGATGCTGCCCGGCGCGGTCGCCCAAACGCTCGAAGTAGTTGTAGAGCCTTTCGATCCGCGCCACACTCTCGCGCGCTGCCTCGACGTTGCGGAAGGCGAGCACGTTTCGGAAGTAGCGCGTGTAGATGTTCTGCTCGCGCCCGGTCGTCGTGTAGAGGTCGAAGTAGCCGTCGAGGTGACCCGCCGTCTGCAAGACCTGCGCGACGTAAGACGGACGCGCCTTCACCTGCCGCACGATCTCCGCGATGTCGCGCGTGCCCGACTCGTAGAGCGAGAGAATCTGCTCCTTCTTCGTGCGGTGCTCGGTCTCCGTGAGCGCGAAC
>JALZHC010000780.1 GCA_030914105.1 Acidobacteriota bacterium | reverse complement strand
ACGCCGCGCCGCTCCTGCTGACTTGCCCTCTCGCTTTATTCTCAATCCTCCTGATGAATTCCGTCTTCGCGTCTGCATATTCGTTTCCGTCTTTCCATTCACGCTCCGCCAACTCTCTCTTCAACGAAGCATACTGCTCGGCGACGCCGGGGTTCCGCCTCAAATAGTCGCGGAATAAGATATGCCTTTCCCAGAACTCGCCGCCGATCTCGACCATGTGAATTCAGATCAATGATCGGTTTCGCCGCCAGCCCGGCGACGGCGGTGCTGCCGATGTGCTCAATCCGAGCCGAAACTTCTCCGAGGGTCGTTTGGAGAATTCCCTTCTCAGTCTCGAACATCTTTCGCCATTCAGGGCGATATTCGACGATGGAGACTTTCATGTCTTCAGTTTAGGTTGACGGGAAGGCGAAAGCAATCGAGCGCCCGGCGTCAGCGATAAGCACGGGCGGTTGATGATGAGTTGGGCGCTGTGCTGTGCATCCGTCGCGTCGAGCGGACTATTGTCCGAGCGTGCCTCTGTATTCCGCCGACTCGATGAAGACCCGCACGCTCGTCGGCGCGCGCCGTTCGTTCGAGTCGGCACGGCAAAACGGGGCGGCGCGCAGACGCGCGCAGACGCTTCGGGCGAGCGCGGAAAGCTAATAAATAGGCGCTCTCCTTCGCTTGGACAATCTCAGGGAAACGTGTTATTTAGGAACCGCATTCAAGAGGTCAGGGATTCGTTCCCCTCGGCTCCATTAAAAGCATTGAAGGGACTTAGCCGCTTCCAGACGCCGACCGCTCATTCAGAAGCCTGACGGACGCCTGCCCTGCCGAGTAAAGACTCGGCGAGTATCCGCGGCTATACGCGAACAGCATTTTACCTGCGCCAGTCCGGACAAGTCTGATACATCTCTAACGGCGGTTCACTCAGCCGGGCCGCGCCGGCAGCGAAGGCGTCGGGACTTCTGCGGCGTCCCGCCCGCGCGCCTTCCGAGTCTCCGCTCGACCACCCAATGAATGATCAGGACGACTTCGACTCTTTACTCGCCTGGCTCGACGCCGACCGCGAAGAGGCCGGGAAGAAGTACGAGAGCATCCGCCTGCGCCTCATCAGGATTTTCACCTGCCGCGGTCGCCACGACTCCGAGGAACTCGCCGACGAGACCATCCGCCGCGTCACGCTGAAGGCCCCGACGCTCGTTAACGCGTACGTCGGCGACCCCGCGCTCTACTTCTACGGCGTGGCGCACAAGGTCTTCCTCGAATCGGTCAGGAAGCCGCACGCCGTCGCCCCGCCGCCGCCCCCCCCCGACTCGGACGAGGCGGAGGCGGAGGACAGGTGTCTGGAGGGCTGCATGGCGCGGCTCTCGCAGTCGAACCGGGAGCTGGTTCTGGAGTATCACCGGTATGAGAAGCGCGAGAAGATCGAGCACCGGCGGAAGTTGGCCGAGCGGCTGGGCATCGGTCAGAATGCCCTGCGCATACGCGCACACCGCATCAGGGGCACGCTCCAGCGCTGCGTCAACGCATGCCTGGAACAGGGGGCGGCGGCATGAAATGAAGGGCGCGCATTCCGCATATTAAATTAGGGGGGGAGGGCTGGCGGGTGATCGAAGCCCTTTGGTGATGACGCTTTACTCGGAGAATGAGAACGAATTAAGGCAATATCTGCTCGGAGACCTCACGGAGGAGGCGCGGCAGCGGGTCGAGCAGCGCCTTCTGACCGAGCCTGACTTCCTCGAAGAGCTGCTCGCGGGCGAGGAGGAGCTGATAGACGAGTACGTCGGCGACGAGCTGTCCGGCGACGAGCGCCTCAAATTCGAGCGCCACTTCCTCTGCACGACGGAGCGGCGGCAACAGTTGCGCTTCGCGCGCGCGCTGAGCCGTTACGTCTCCGAGTCGGAGGCGAAGGAAGTCGTCGTGCGAGAGGAGACGGCGAGCGCGCCTGCGACTCCCGCGCCGACTCCCGCACCGACTTCATCACCGACGCCCGCGCCATCTACTCTCAAGCCGACTACCAGGCCGACGCTGGCCGAGCGGCTCCGCGCTTTCTTTGGCGGCGGCGGATTTGCGCCGCGCGCTGCCATCGGACTCGCGGCGTTGGCCGTCGTCGCCGTCGCGCTGCTGACCGTCCCGCAACTGCGGACGCTACTCTTCCCCGCGCGCACTTCGCCGCCGAAGAGCTTCGCCACGATCACTCTGGCCGCGGGCGCGGGCGAACGCGGCGCGGGCGCGAAGGCGACTAAAGTATCCGTCCCGCTCAAAGAGGACGCGCTGAGAATCCTCCTGACGCTCCCGGAAGGCTCGCCCGCGGCTGCGAGTTACGATGTCGAGTTGGAGAATGAGAAGGGGCAGGTCGAGCATCTGGAGGCGACGGCGCAGGACGCGCGAACGCTCTCGTTGGAGATTCCGTCCGAACGACTCGCGCGCGGACAGTACGCCCTCAGACTCTATGCGACCGGAGCCGACGGCAAGCGGCAGCGCGTGCCGGGCGGAAGCTATCTCTTCAATGCGGAGTGACCCCGGCCGTCTTCAGCTTCACCGCCGAATGACCCCGGCCGTCTTCACTACCGACTTCACTACCGAATGACCCAGACCTTCCACGCCGAAGAATAATCTAAAGTGAATTCGGGATAAGAACCGGGAAGACTTGATCCACGAAAGCGGCACAAAGAAGAGACGAAAGAGC
>JALZHC010000779.1 GCA_030914105.1 Acidobacteriota bacterium | reverse complement strand
CGCTTGCACCGTCGGCGTTCGCCTCGCGCAGCGCGCAGGCGGCGAGCGCGGGCTCGCGTATGACCTGCGCGACGAGGTCTGCCGCCGGGAGGAAGCACGCGCCCGCCGGGAGGCCCGACGAGAGCCAGGGCGCGCGCCCGCGCGCGGCCTCGGCGATTGCGCCGCGGATGCGCGCCAGCGCCTCCAGCTCGCAGAAGGCGCGGACGACTTCGGGGTCGAACTGCCGGCCCGCCTCCTCGCGTATGCGCGCGATGGCCGCCTCGTGGTCGAGGGCTTCGCGGAAGGGGCGCGGGCTGGTCATCACGTCGTAGGCGTCGGCGACGAGAATGATGCGCGAGGCGAGCGGAATCTGCTCGCCCGCGAGTCCGCGCGGGTAGCCCGTGCCGTCCCAGTGCTCGTGATGATGGCGGACGGCTGCGGCGACCTCCTCCATTTCGGGGACGCCAGCGAGCATGCGCGCGCCGCGCTCAGGGTGCAGGCGCATGAGCGCGCACTCGTCTTCGCCGAGCGGCGCGGCCTTGAGCAGGACGGCGTCGGGCGTGCCGATCTTGCCGATGTCGTGGAGCGCGGAGGCGAGCGCGAGGTGTTCGAGCGCCGCGCTGTCGAGCCGGAGCCTTCGGCCCGTGGCGACCGAGTAGCCGCTGACGCGGCGTGCGTGGCCGTAGAGGTGCTCGTCCTTGGCTTCGAGCGCGTCGGTGATGGAGCGGACGACGGCGCGCGTCATCTGCTGGAGGCGCGCGGAGAGTCGCCGGTTGACAAGCTCAAGCTCGTGGCGCGAGCGCGTCTCCTCGTAGTGCTCGACGGCGCGCGCGACCGTCAGGCGGAGCTGGTCGTTATTCCAGGGCTTGGTGACGTACTTGTAGACCTGGCCGCAGTTGATCGCCTCGACGAGCGCGCCGATGTCTGTGTAGCCCGTGAGGATGATGCGAACCATGTGCGGGCGGAACTCCGCGGTGCGCTTCAAAAGCTCGATGCCGGTCATGCCGGGCATGCGCTGGTCTGTGACGAGCAGCGCTACGTCGTGCTGTTCGAGCAGCTTTAAAGCCTCCTGCCCCGACGCGGCCACAATCACCTGGTAGTCGCGCCGGAAGAGCCGTTCGAGCAGGCGCAGGTTGGCCGGCTCGTCGTCCACGATCATTATCTTGTAAGTCATCTGTGATGAACTCCATGTCCTTCGCGCCCTCGGTGAAATCCTTCGCGACCTCTGTGGTTAAGAGAGACGAACTTAACCACAAAGGACACAGAGGTCTTCACGAAGGGCAGAGAGGGTTTTCTATTTATGCTTCGCATCGTTCTTCCGCGTCGCGCGGCGCGTCGATGGGGATGGAGACGTTGAATGTGGTGCCGTGGCCCGGCGTGCTCTCGACCGTGATGTTGCCGCCGTGGCGCTCGACAATCGAGTAGGTGACAGAGAGGCCGAGGCCCGTGCCCTCGCCGACGGGCTTGGTTGTGAAGAAGGGGTCGAAGATGCGCTTCAGGTTTTCGGGCGCGATGCCGTGGCCGTCGTCTTTGATCTGGACGACGGCCATCGGGCCATCGCGCCGCGTCCGGATACATACCTCGCCGCCCTCGCGCGTGGCCTGCGCGGCGTTGACGAGGAGGTTCAACCAGACCTGGTTGAGCTGGCCCGCGAAGCAGTCCACGGCAGGCAGCTCGCCGTAGTCGCGCACGAGACGGATGCGGTCGGCCCCGTAGTGGCGCGAGAGGAGGCGCAGCGTTGACTCCAGACCCTCGTGGATGTCCACCTTCTTGAACTCGGCCTCGTCGAGGCGCGAGAAGGTTCGCAGATTCTGCACCACGTCGCAGATGCGCTCGGCCCCCTCGCGGCAGTCCGTGACGATCGTCCGAAGGTCTGCGAGCGCGTGCTCGTAGTCAACCTCATCCATGATGCGCCGGGCGCGCGCGGCCACGTCGGGCGCGAGCGGCACCGACTCGTAGAAGGTGAGCAGGCAGGTGAGGCCGCGTATGCACTCGTCGAGGATTTCCATATTGCCGTAGATGAAGCCGGCGGGGTTGTTCAGCTCGTGCGCGACGCCCGCGGCGAGCTGGCCCAGAGAGGCCATCTTCTCGCTCTGGATGATCTGCGCCTGGAGATGTTCGAGCTCCTGCTTGCTGCGGCGCAGCTCCTCGTTGCTCCGCTCGATGTCGGCACGATACTGGCGCGCGGCCCGCAGCAGCGCGCGTCTTTCGAGCGCGTGCTCGACCGTCAACGACAGCACGTCGAGGTCGCAGGGCTTGATGAGGTAGTCGTAAGCGCCGAGGCGCACGGCGTCGAGCACGCGCTGCGTGCGGTCGACGCCGGAGCACATGACGACGACCGTGTCAGGGTAGCGCGCGACGATCTCGCGCAGAAGCTCGATGCCGTTGCGGCCCGGCATCATCACGTCCGAGATGACGAGCGCGTAAGCCCCCGCGGCGAGCATCGCCAGCGCCTCTTCGGCGGACGAGGCCGTCGCGCATTCAAAGCCGCACTCGGAGAGGAAGCTCGCGTAGAGGTTGCGCACGCCCTCCTCGTCGTCCACGACGAGGACGCGCCTCTCCGCTTCGTCGCGGAACTCGGAGGGGACGAAGACGCTCGCGTTCGTGCTCTGCTGGGCCGGGTTGTAGGTCATGAGTCGTTCGGGGTCGCGTCGAGGCGAGTGTCGTTCGGCGTTGAAGGGTTGGAGGCGCGGGGG
>JALZHC010000016.1 GCA_030914105.1 Acidobacteriota bacterium | reverse complement strand
GTTAAAGACCTTCAGCGTCGAACACGACCGGCAGTTCCGAATCCCTTTCATCAAGCGCGCGCTGGCCGCGGCGGGCGGGAGGCTCACGATCTTCGCAAGCCCCTGGAGTCCGCCCGCCTTCATGAAAGAGAACAAAGACATGCTGCACGGCGGCAAGCTCAAGGCAGAGTTTTACCAGCCTTGGGCCAACTACTACGCGAAGTTCATCAAGGCGTACCAGAGGGAAGGCATAAACATCTGGGGAATCACCATCCAGAACGAGCCGATGGCGACGCAGAAATGGGAATCCTGTATCTACACCGCCGAAGAGGAGCGCGATTTCCTGAAGAGCCATCTCGGCCCGACTCTGCGCCGAGAGGGTTTGGCCGACAGGAAAATCCTCGCCTGGGATCATAACCGCGACCTCATCTACCAGCGCGCCAGCACGATCCTCACAGACCCCGAAGCCGCGCGCTACGTCTGGGGCGTCGCCTATCACTGGTACGAACCCTGGAGCGGCGGCGAACCGATGTACGACAACGTCAGGCTCGTGCACGAGACCTTCCCCGAAAAGCCGCTCATCTTCACCGAAGGCTGCAACGATACTTTCGACATGCAGAGAGTGAACGATTGGAAGCTCGGCGAGCACTACGGCGACTCGATGATTCACGACTTCAACAACGGCACGTCGGCCTGGACTGACTGGAACGTCCTTCTGGACGAGACCGGCGGCCCGAATCACGTGGGCAACTTCTGCTTCGCCCCGCTCCACGCCGACACGCGGACGGGCCGCCTCATCTACACCAATGCCTTCTACTACATCGGCCACTTCTCCAAATTCTTACGCCCCGGCGCGAAGCGTATTGCCAGCTCGCCCAGCCGCAGCTCGCTCCTCTCCACGGCCTTCATTGACGCCGAAGGTACGGTCTCCGCGGTCGTCATGAACAAGGGCGATAAGGAAGTTCCCTTCTACCTCTGGGTCGAAGGCCAGGCGGCGGAAGTCACAAGCCCGCCCCACTCGATTCAGACGCTCGTCTTCTGAGGCCGCGCGTAAAAAAAATCCGCGCGTGAAGCCTCCGACAGGGAACGTTGATTGTGAGTTTACGGACGGCTTCCGCAAAAAGATAATGCCGCGGCCCGGAGGTCGCGGCATTGTATATCAGGCAGCCTTGGTTCTTTGTGGGTTGTGTGCTTACGGGCGTCCGAAGATGCCTCCGAGGATGCTGCCGGCGCGGTTGCGTCCGTAGCCGCCGCGACCGTAGCCGCCGTTGTTGCGGTAGCCGTCGCGGTAGCCCTGGACGAAGCCGTTGCGGTAGGCCTGCTTGTACTGGCCCTTGCTGCCGTATGACGAGTTGTAGCCGTCGTCTGCGTTCCTGTAGTAGTGGGAGCGCTGCGGGTCGTAAGATTGACCGCGGTAGGAGTCCTGCTGGCCCGTGCTGAGGCCGTCCTGATAGCCGCGGTCGGCGGCGATCTGGTAGACGTTTCCGTAGCCGCGGTTGCGTCCGTAGCCGCCGTAGGTTCCGTACTGGCCGTAGCCGCCCTGGCCGTAGTAACCGCCGTTGCGCCCGTTGCCGTAGTAACCGTTATTTTGGTTGGCGCGGCGTTCACGCTCACGTTCGCGCTCACGCTCGCGGCGGCGGCGTTCACGCTCGCGGTCGTGGTCACGGTCGTGGTCGTTATCCCGGTCGCGGTCGCGGCGGTACTGGCCGTCACGCCAGTCCGGATTCTGCGCCTGTGCCTTCACGCCGGAAAAGAGTGTGATGCCGAAAACTGTAGAAAGCGCCAGCAAAGCCGCAGCGACCCTGCCATGTGAGCGTCTTGTCTTCATGTATGCCTCTATACCTCCCCTTCGGCTGCGTGAACAGCAACCGATATGCCGAAGTTAAGCTGCGGGAAACTTGGAGGACTTTGCGGGGAGATTACATTTCAGCCCTTTTTCTACGCGACACGATTTCGTGTTCCCTTTATACGACATCGGTCATCCGCCACAGCGCCGACGCCCGCCAGAAATTAAAGCCTCAAAGCCCTCTGTCGGAGGTTTACGGGAGACGGGGCCGACGACGACGTGCGGTTGATCACTCTACACCGTCCAGCGTTGCGCGCGCGAGGACAGAGGCCGGGACAGGTTCGAGGAAGCGCGAGACTGCTGTGAGCGCGTCTGAGACGGAACCGCGGTAGACGCCGGGCGGGTAGACGAAATATAGACGGCGCTTGGCGCGCGTCGCGGCGACGTAGAACAGGCGACGCTCCTCCTCCAAATCTTCAAACTCTTCCGCGGAGCGCGACGAAGGGAACCAGCCGTCCGTCGTCCAGATGACGAAGAGCGCATCCCACTCAAGACCCTTCGCCGAGTGCACGGTCGAGAGCGTGACGAAGCCGCCGACGCGTGCCGCACCGTCGGCTTGCGAGGCGTCCGAGGGATCGAGCGCGACATCCGCGAGCAGCTCGGCGGCGTTCTTGTAGCGCTTGGCGATTGCGAGCAGGTGTTCGAGGTCGCGCTGACGGCGCGGGTGGTCGTCGTAACGGGACTTGAGTATGGGCCGGTAGAGCCGCAGGGCGTTTGCGAGCTGCGCGTGCGGCGATTTGTGCTCGACGTTCGTGCGCAGAAGGTGTGCGAGGCGGATGAGCGGCTTCTGGTAGCTGGCGCGCGCTGGGAACTGCTTCAGCTTGTTGAAGAGCGACTCCTTTGCGCGCGACGTGCGGAACTCCCGGCGCTCGACGCCGAGGAAGTCGAGTATCTGCTCGACGGTCGCATCGCCGATGTGGTCGAGCAGCTTGAGCGCGCGGAACCAGGCGAGCGTGTCCGCCGGATTCAGACAGACGCGCAGGAGCGAGAGCGCGTCTTTGACGTGCGCGGATTCGGCGAACTTGATGCCGCCGAACTTTTTGAAGGGGATGCCATGACGGCCCAGCTCGATCTCCAAATCGAACGAGTGCGAGCCGGCGCGGAAGAGGACGGCGATGTCGGAGAGCTGAAGGCCCTCTTCGCGAAGCTCCTGAATGCGCTGCGCGACGAAGCGCGACTGCTCGTTCTCGTCGCGCGCGGAGACGAGGACGGGCGTCTCGCCTTCGGGAGCGCGCGAGAAGAGTCGTTTCGAGTAGCCCTCGCTCGCGCCTTCGATGATTGCGTTGGCAACGTCGAGGATGGGCTGCGTGCTGCGGTAGTTCTCTTCCAGCTTGACGAGGCGCGCGGAGGGGAAGAGACCGGGGAACTCAAGCATGTTCCTGAAGCTCGCGCCGCGGAACGAGTAGATGGCCTGGCACTCGTCGCCGACCGCCGCCACGTTGTCGTGCGTCGCCGTCATCAGCCTCACGATCTGCGCTTGCAGGCGGTTCGTGTCCTGATACTCGTCAACCATTATGTAGCCGTACTGCTCGGAGAGACGGCGTCGCAGCTCTGCGTCCGATTCGAGCGCCTCGCGCAGGCGCACGAGCAGGTCGTCGTAGGTGAGCATGTGCCGTTCGCGCTTGTAGGTCTCGAAAGCCTCGGACAGGCGCGCGAGGTCTTCGGCCTCGTGCGCGAACTGCGGGTAGTACTGCCTGAGTATGTCTTCGAGCGGCAGGAGCTTGTTCGCCGCCATGCTGAAGATGGCGCAGGCCGTCCGCTTGCGCGGGAAGCGTCGGTCTTTGCCCGTCAAATTCATCTGGCGGCGCAGCAATTCGATCAAGTCTTCCGTGTCGCCCGAATCCAGGATGGTGAAGGAGCGGCTGACGCCTGCGGCTTCCGGGTACTTGCGCAGGATGGCGTGGGCCGTCGAGTGGAACGTGCCGCCGGAGACGCGCCGGCAGCGCTCGTCGGCAAGCTCCGTCGCGCGCGAGAGCATGCTCGTCGCCGCGCGACGCGTGAACGTGAGGAGCAAGACCGATTCGGGCCGCACGCCCGTCTCAACTAAGCGCGCGACGCGATAGACGAGCGTCCGAGTCTTCCCCGTGCCCGCGCCCGCGACGATGAGGAGCGGCCCTTTCAAAGTCGTCACGGCCTCGTACTGCGACTCGTTCAGCTCTCGCTCGTAATCTATCTTCGACGCGCGCCGCGCGGGCACGACCGTATGCTTCAAGACGAGCTTCGTCCGCGCCGGCGTCGCGGCCTTGCCCAGCTCCACGTCGCGCCGGAGCGCCTTGAGGTCTGCGAGGAGTTCCCTGACCGACGGGTAGCGCGCCTTCGCCGCTTTGGCGAGCGCCTTCGAGGTGACGCGGTGCAGCTCGACCGGCAGGTCGGATTTAACTTCGTGCGGCGGGCGCACTTCAACGTGGAGTATGGCGTGCATCGTGTCTATCTTGTTCGCGCCGGCGAAGGGATAGCGGCCCGTCGTCATCTCGTAGAGCACGACGCCGAAGGAGAAGATGTCGCTCCGGAGGTCAACGCGCTGGCCGAGCAGTTGCTCCGGCGACATGTAGTTGATCGTGCCCATGATCATGCCGGCCTGCGTCTTGACCTGGATGAGAGTCTTCTCGGCGCTGTCGGCGGGGAACGCGGGGCGGCGGCGCTCGACGAGCTTGGCCAGCCCGAAGTCGAGAATCTTCGCGTAGCCGTCGCGGCTGACGATGAGGTTTTCGGGCTTGAGGTCGCGGTGCATGATGCCGTGCTCGTGCGCTTTGGCAAGCCCCTCGGCGACCTGTATGGCAACCTCCAGAGCCTCGCGCGCGGGCAGAGGCCCGTTGGTTATCTTCTGCCGCAGCGTCTCGCCCTCGACGTACTCCGTCACCATGTAAGGCTGGCGGTCGGCCTCGCCAATCTCGTAGACGGCGAGGATGTGCGGGTGGTTTAATGCCGAGGCCGCGCGCGCCTCCTGCAGGAAGCGTCGGCGTCGGTCGGCCTGCCCCAAAGACTCCGGCGGCAGAACTTTGAGAGCCACGACGCGCTGCAACTTCTCGTCGTGCGCCTTGTAGACCGCGCCCATGCCGCCCTCGCCGAGCGGCTCGATGATGCGGTAGTGCGCGATGAGTATGCCTTCGGAAATCATCCCTGCGGGCGGCGCGGCGCGCGGAGGTAAAAGGGTTCTCGCTTCGCGGCCTTCGCCGTAGTTGCGTCCGCCGTACTTTACGATTCAGCCGGGGCGGTGTTTCCGGTTTGACCACGAGCCGGAAAACGCAGGCCGCTGAACTCGAATCTCGGAGGCGTCGAGGCCCGGAGAGGGATTCTCGCACATCCCGCGAAAAAGCATAAGGACTCTCGCCCGTCCCGAAGAAAAACCGGACTCGACCGGGCCGCGCTGTTCGGCCTGAGACTCAGTCGAAACGTTTCCGCGCCCGCCTCATAATATTTATGAGGCCGCTTCTACTCAGACGTTCGCACCAGACCTGACAAACCGCCCGCAACCCTCAAGGAGACGCGAGATGGCTAACAATTGGACATCCTTCAGCAACCTGCCGACGCTTCCCGCCGGGTTCAGCCCCGACACCATGCTTCTTCTCACGGACGGCTCGGTTCTCGTCCACAACGCCGGCGGCAAAGAGTGGTTCCGGCTCGCGCCCGACGCGCAGGGCAGCTACCAGAACGGCACCTGGTCGGGGCCTTTCAGCATGACGAACACACGGCAGTTCTTCGCGTCGGGCGTGCTCCGCGACGGGCGCGTCTTTGCCCTCGGCGGCGAATACTCCGACGCGAGCGCCGGCGGCGGGAGTACCTCGCTCGGCGAAATCTTCGACCCGCTGACTAACACCTGGTCTGCCATGAACAAGCCGGCCTCGTTCAACTGGATTACCGCCGACGTGACGGCGTGCGTGCTCTCCGACGGGCGCGTGCTCTTCGGCGCGCTTGTGTCGAGCCGCACGGCCATCTGGGACCCGGTCACGGACGACTGGCGCGAAGCCGGCCTCGCCTTCGGAGCCAGCGGCGTGACCAAAGTCGGAATCATAGACGAGGAGACGTGGACGCTCCTGCCCGACGGCTCTGTCCTCACCGTCGAGATAAACAACGTCCCGGCCACAGAAAAATATGTCCCCTCAACAGACCAGTGGGTCAGCGCCGGCAACACGCCGTCGCCGCTCACGCTCGCCAGCCTCGTTGACCCATCCACCGGCAACAACGTCGGTATCAGCGAGATCGGCGGGGCGGTCGTCCTGCCGGACGGGCGCGCCTTCTTCGTCGGCGGCACGGGCCATACGGCCCTCTACACCTCGCCCGCCAACCCCACGCAGCAAGGCACCTGGGCCGCCGGCCCAGACCTTCCGGCTGACACGAGCGCCAACGACTTCAACAACGCGAACGGCAGCATCCAGACCGCCATAGACGCCCCCGCCGTGCTCCTGACCAACGGGAAGGTTCTGTGCGTCGGCGGCCAGACCGTGAAAGAGTTCGACAGCAATGGGAACCCGAGCTTCTGGTCGAACCCCTCGACGGTCTTCCTCTTCGACCCTTCGGCCAACACCATCACCCAGCTCAATCCGCAGCCGCCCTCAAACAACGTGGACTGCTGGCAGTCGCGCTTCCTTCTGCTGCCCACGGGCCAGGTGCTCTTCAGCACGCAGCAGCAGAACACGCTGGCCCTGCTCGACGTTGACGCGGCCCTCGGCTCGCCCGACCCCTCCTGGAAACCGACGATCACCGACTGCCCCGTGGCGCTGGTCGCGGGCCACGCCTACCTCATCTCCGGCACGCAGTTCAACGGGCTGTCGCAGGCGTGCAGCTACGGCGACGACGCGCAGATGGCGACGAACTACCCCATCGTCCGCCTCACCAACACTTCGACGCACAAGGTCGTCTACCTGCGCAGCTTCGACTTCTCGACCCTCGGCATCGCCACCGGCGCGGCCACGGTGAGCACAAGAGTGCAGGTTCCCTCCGACGCGGAACCCGGCCAGTACGACCTGGTCGTCATCGCCAACGGCATCGCCTCCGACCCCTTCACCGTGCAGGTCGCCAAACAGGACTGTTTCTTCATCGTCGACCGCTCGACCTTCGGGCAGGGCGAGATTCAGGCGCTCATCAACCTCAACGGCGCGCCCGCCGTCATAGACCCCGCGCTCTACGTCGTGGTCGAGGGCTTCAAGCCGAGCGAACTCGGCCTCAACGCCGCGAACCTCAACAACCCGCCCAACCGGCCCGACATCCCAGACCCCGTCGGCGGCGTCTCCTTCGAGTTCAGCGGGCCCGTCATCCCCGAAGACCCTTCGCTGCCGTCCGGCCCGCAGCGCTTCACCTTCCCCTACCGCATCGTCTTTCAGGACTCCAACAACGTCTTCAACTTCGGCCCGACCATCCTGCCCGTGCCGCTCACGGCGAGCTTCAGCGCCGCGGGCGCGAGCGTCTCAGCAGGCGCGACCATCCAGCTCATCAAAAACCCGAACCCCTTCATCCTCCACGGCGACGCGAGCAACGGCTACCCCTGGTACCTGAGCGTCGACGTGCGCGTCTTCCAGATGAAGGCCGGGCAGACGAAGTTCGCCGCGCACGTCGCCACCAGCGGCGCGGCGCGGACGGTCGCGACCGACTTCATCAAGCAAGCCATCACGAACCTGAACGGCAGCCCCGGCTCAGCCGGTGCGCTCTTCGACGCGCTGACGCAGGACGAGGACGACGCCTCGCTCGCGCTCTCGCCCGTGGACGTGAACGGCGTCGCCGTCTACAACTTCGCCGTGGCGCGCGTGCGCTACCGCGACATCATCCCCGCCAACAACGTCCGCCTCTTCTTCCGCATGTGGCCGGCCCAGCAGACCAACGCCACCTACAACGCCGACACGCTCTACCGCTCGGCGACGAACCCCAGCGGGCAGTTGATCCCTCTGCTCGGCGTCGAGGGCGACGAGATCATGACGATCCCCTTTTTCGCCTCGCCGCGCATCAACACGACGACCGCGAGCATGACGACGCAGCCCGACGACTTCAACGTCCGCCCCGTCATCAACCCCGACACGCTCGGCGGCGAGGTGGACAGCTACTTCGGCTGCTGGCTCGACATCAACCAGCCCGCCGAGCTTCTCTTCCCCGTCCGCATGGTGGGCGGCAACCCGGCCAACCTCCCCGACGGGCCTTTCACGGGGATGGGCACGCTGCTCTCGATTCAACAGCTCGTGCGCAGCGCGCACCAGTGTCTCCTCGCCGAAATCTCCTTCGACCCCGACCCCATCCCCTCGAACGCCGACCCCTCGAACTCCGACAAGCTCGCGCAGCGCAACCTGACCTTCGTCAACGTGCCCAACCCCGGCCTCGCCGACTCGCGCCGCGCCCCGCAGACCTTCGAGGTGCGCCCCACGCCCTTCTTCATGCGCCCAGACCTGAAGCCCGACGAGCTGATGATCGAGTGGGGCAACACGCCCGCCGGCAGCGAGGCCGAAATCTACCTGCCCGAAGCCGCAGCCGACGAAATCCTCCAACTCGCCGCGCAACTCTACACCTCGCACCGCCTGACCAAGACCGACGCGCACACGCTGCGCTGCCCCGCGGGCGGCGTCACCTACATCCCCATCCCGCGTCGCCTCGGCCCCAACTTCGCCGGCCTGCTCACGGTTGACCTGCCGGAGGGGGTGAAGAGGGGCGAACTCTACAAGGTGACTGTGAAGCAGGTGACGAGCGCGATACGCAGCAGCAACGGTCTGAACGTGAAGGCGGGAATCGCGGCGGGAGTCGGCTCTCAGGGCGGCGACCTACAGTGGCGGCGCGTGCTCGGCGTCTTCCAGCTCGCCATCCCCGTGAGCACGAAGGCGGCCCTGCTCGAACCCGAAGCGCGCCTGCTCTCGGTGCTGCGCTGGATCGAGAAGTCCATCCCGCCGGGCACGCGCTGGTTCCTCGTCTTCCGTCGCTACGTCGAGCAGGTGGCCGGGCGCGTGCGCGACATGGGCGGCGACCCCGACCGAGTAGTGCCCGACCCGAACGGCGACTGGCAAAGTCACGGCGACCACGACCGCGACGAAGACGAACGCGAGCGCAAATGCTGCCGCTGGCTGCGGCTGCTACTCTGGCTCGTCATCCTGCTGCTCGTGCTCGTGCTCATCCTCCTGTTCCTGCTCCTCAGGCACTAAGCAGTCGCGGCCCACAAGCGGCGACGCACACACACACCGCAGCCACCCGCTGGCCGCGCCCCGACGGAACCATAAGCCGTCCGCGGCGTCCAGCGGGTGTTTCCTTTCACAGAGAGATTAATTATAGGGCGCAGCACATCGGCCCCGCATCCAACACAAAACCTGCCGCCCGTGGCCTAGATTTCGAAGCCGGGACAAAACATTCAGGCCGTCCTACTGTCCACCGAGTCTTTGCCGAATCCTTGCCAGTTCTTCAATCATGTTCTTACCGGGGCAAGCCGTCGGGGCGTATTCTTTGTGCCCCCTGATTTCGGAAGGGGGGATTCCAAAGCTATGAACCAGCCATGCCGTAAGGCGGTATAGTGAATCGAGCTGCTCGGGCGTTGGATGTTCCATCTCAAAGTTACCCTCTAGCACGATAAGTATGTGTCCCTTAGGGTCGTAATCTGTATTCGTATCTCCAGCGTATCTGATGTCCCTTCCTTCGGCGACCCGCCCGTCGGCGCTAACGTAGAAGTGATATGGTACGTCCGGCCACGCAGGCTTTAACTGTCCAGTGGCTAGTTTGTCGGGTCGCTGTGAGAAGCTTTGCAGCTTACGCATCTTCTCCTCAATCGTGACCAATGGCTGCTGCGGCGTCGCCGTATGACAAATGGTGATTCGCGTCGGCGAATGAATATTCATGTCTGCGAGAGGCGCTCGTGCACCCCAACCAGCGCGGGAGACCATGACTGGCTTGTTGTAGGCATCTGATGGCGTGCCCGCGCCACCCGGACTGCCTACCGCCCGCGAGGATTCGGATGGCTCAGTCCGTATGTTCGGGTTGCCGGTCAGACTATTCTTCGCATTGACGGCAGGCCGTGAGGTTCCTGCGCGTTCGTCCAGAGGAGAGGCTTGATCACCGACAGCCTCGATACTTTTGCGATTGTTAGTCCACAGGGCGAGAGCGATGGCGGCAATAATGATTCCGAATATGAGGCCGACGAGTAGAGGAATGAGATGGTTCCCCTGTAGTTCCACGCGCGACCCTTCGCCTTGACGTTCAGCCGCGACAAATGGCGCTCCGTTGAGTCTTGCGTCCGAACTCTTTCCTGCGGAAGCACTCACGTTTCGTTCCGCTGCCGTAGTGTGAGGTGATGAAACAACGCCGCGCGGAACGTCTTCAGGCAACCGGGCGTCTCGGTCGGCTGCTTCGACCGTTGCTCCCCCATCGGACGAGGGCGCGCCGCAGGCGGAGCAGAAAACCCCGCGCCCTGCGATAACGGTCCCGCACCTGGTGCAAAACATACTCTGCCTTAAGCTCTTCCTTCCTGCGCGCAACGGACTCAGGGAAGTCTCTGCTACCGAGGGTTGATGGGATCGTGACGAATCGCCCTGCCGGGCGTGGCCCCCGTGAGGTGGCCGTCCTCGAAAACTACTCCGCCGTTGACAATAACATCGGAGATACCAACTGGCGGAATGAGCGGGTTATCGTAAGTTGCCCTGTCTCCGATACTTTGCTCCTGAAAGATAACGAGGTCGGCCCAGAAACCGGGCGCGATCTGACCGCGCTGCCCGAGGCCGAAGATGTGGGCCGGCAGCGAGGTCATGCGCCGGATGGCCTCTTCGAGTGTCAGCGTGTGGTTCTCACGGACGTAAGAGGCGAGGACGCGCGGGAATGTGCCGAAGCCGCGCGGGTGCGGCACAGCCTGTGTGTCTTCGCCGCGCACCGAGCTATCCGAGCCGAACATCGTGTCCGGGTGACGCATGATCGCGGTCACGTCCTGCTCATCCATATCGAAGTAGATCATCTGAGCGCCGCCATGAGCGATTAAGTCAAGTATTGCTTCGGCCTGACGTTCGACACTCGGCTCGCCGCTTTGCGCCGAAACATGTTGTACGTGACCGCTAGCGACTGGGGCAGCAAACTGTTTTTCTGAAGCCTGTGGAATAGTTAGGCCGTTGAGCGCGAGGTTCGACGGGCAGTAGACAATCCGCGCGAATTTGTAGTCGTCCCAGCCGCTTCGCCTGAGTTGCGCGAGCATATCGGCGAGTACGCGCGCGTGCACCTGCGGGTCTCGCAGCCGGGCCGCGACCCGCGATGACTCCTCTGCGAGCGCCCAAGAGGGGAGCATTATGTCAAGCGAGGTGCTGGAGGCGGTGTAAGGATACTGGTCAATCGTCACGCGCATCCCGCGCCGCAATGCGTCGTCCACCAGCCCCAGGCGGAGCGGCGCTGTGCCCCACTGACTGCGCCCCGACGCCTTGAAGTGAGAGATGTGCACGGGCAGCCCCGCTGACTCGCCGACGCTTATGGCCTCCGCGACGGCGTCATACCCGTTAACGCCCTCGTCGCGGATGTGAGAGACATAGAAGCCTCCCTTCTGTGCCGCGACGCGGGCCAACTCCACGACCTCTTCCCGACTTGCATAGGCACCGGGGACGTAAGCCAGCCCCGTTGATAGGCCAAGCGCGCCCCCGTCCATGGCCGCCGCCACGAGATGTTTCATCCTGTCCATCTCCTGCGGCGTCGGCGCGCGGCCCTCGCGCTGCATCACGTTGCGGCGGACGCTGTTGTGGCCGACGAAGGTCGCCACGTTGACCTGCGAGCCACTCCTGTCGAGCCGCGCCAGCATCGCGCCCACATCCAGCCGGGATGTGCCGCAGTTGCCGGTGATGAGGGTCGTCACGCCCTGCCGGACGAAGTTCGGGGCAAGGAAGGGCTTTGCGCCCTCGGGTAGGGTTCTCTCGACGTGTGTGTGCACGTCTATGAAGCCGGGCGCGACCACAAGACCCGCGGCCTCGATGACCCGCGCCGCGCCCGTCTCCTTAATCGAGCCGACGCAGGCGATGCGCCCGCCGCGGACGCCGACATCAGTCTGCGCGGGTGGGTGTCCTAGCCCGTCGAGCACTGTTCCGCCCCGTATCACAAGATCGAAGGCGCCGCCGCACACGGCGGCTGCGGTCTCCGCTGGCTTTCGCCTGATGTGGAGCCACCAGCCCAGGGCGAGCATGAGGGCGAAGACGAAGCACGCCGCTGCGGCGAGGAGCAGCAGGATTTTTTTATGAGCCACAGGCCGAGCGGGCGGTGGCGCGACCGGGTATCCGAAGCGCTTCATGTCGCGGCCTTTCCGAGTTCACCAGCCATTGCGGAGTTAGTCTCCATACGGAGGCGGCATAAAGGTAAAGATCAGTGACCGCCTGCGCACAACCCCGTCGAAGGGTCTTGGTACTTGCCGACCTTCGGGCAAATTTTCGTCATAGTCTTCCAGATCGTGTCCCGTCCGGGTGAGCGTTGCAGCGCCTTGCCCATGTACGTCTCTGCGTTCGACCAGTCATTGACCTTCATGTAGTAAGCGCCGAGGTTTCGGCAGCCCCAGGTGAAGTTCGTGTCGAGGTCGCACGCCTTGCTGTAGTATTCAACCGTCTTGCTGTAGTCGCGTCCGTTCCAGTCGTCCTGCACGTAGACGCGACCCAGCCCGTTGTAGGCCATCGCCCAGTTCGGGTGGTAGCGCAGCGCCTCCTGAAAGTTGGAGACCGCGGTTGGGTAGCTTTTATTCTTTAGGTTGACGAGGCCGAGGCTGTAGGCGTAACGCGCGGCATACTCCTGATTCTCAGGTGCGACCTTCTTCAAAAGCCCATAGACTCTCCCGATGTAGTCCCAGTCAACTGTTGAATCCGAGTCCGCGTAGTAGCGTTTGATGGCGTCGTCGCCGATGGGGTCGAGGCGCGTGCGAATCTCCGAAGCGGCCTCCGAGAGCGCCGAGGAATTGGGCGAGCGCGCAGCTTCGGCGTCGTAGAGGTCTGCGACACAGTTGCCGCTCGGAGAGAAGAACTGCTGGGCGGCAAGGGCGCGGTCGAACTTCTCTTTGAACGAACTGCCTCCTGAGTAATTACTACTGTCGTTTCTGCTGCTGCTGTTGCTGCTGCTCACCACAGCGCCAACGACGATAAGTACGAGGACGAGCATGACGAGGCCAACCGCGATGAGCGCGCCGGCGGAGCTTTTCTGCGGAGTTACGGGATTATCGGGCAGCGGCCCGGTGACGACTGGCGGGCTGTCGTGCGAAATAAGATCGGGCGTCGTGTAGACGGACGCGGGGCCAGGCGTGTGGTCTGCTTGCTGCCGGGCCGCGTTCGCCCCAACCGGGTTGCCGCAGCTCTTGCAGAAGACGTGGTGCGACTCAGCCCTCGCCCCACAATTGCCGCAGAAGATTTTCTCTTCGGGCTTGGCGGGTTCGGGCTTCTTAATTAGTTCCTCGCAGAAGGGACATTTCGCGCGCGCGGTCTTGAAGGTTGCCGCGGCGTCCTCGCATACATGTTCGCACAGATCCGGCTTCGCTGACTTCCGGCAGCCCGGGCAGTCCGGCTCGATCTCGCCGCGCGTCTTGATCCTGAAGCTCTTGCGCTTCGCCGGGTCATCGGACTCGATGCTGACGAGCTTGCACTCGTGGCAGAGGTAGCGACGGGCGGTGGTGCGCGTGCAGACGGGGCACGACTCCTTGGCCTTCCCGCCCTTGTCCATCTCCGAGGGCCAGAAGACCTGGCAGTCGCAGCAATACTCCCAGAAATCTTCGTGCGGGAAGTTCAGCGCCAGGGCGTGGCCGCCGCTCTCGCAGAGGATGCGGCCCGACTCCGGAACTTCGAAGTTGATTCTATGTGTCGGGCAATAGACACGCAGTTGACGCTCCTCGACCGTTGCTGCCATAACTCTTCCTCAAACCTTTCAACTTGCCTTTTGCTCCATAACTGCCCCATTCGTGCCGGACTCGTGCGCACTCTGACCGGAATGGAGGGGTATATCCCCGCGCGGTTATGGTCGAGCCTGTGCCGCCCCTCGCCCCTCCTGAACGTTACCCGCGGCTGCCGGTGTCGGATGTGGAGCGGGGTTAGGCTTGGACGGCGGTGTTACGTTAATTATCACCTTCTGCGAGACGCTCCCGCCTCGCCTGTCCAGGATTGTTAATGTCACGATGATGCGGCTATTTTCCGTCAGAGCGTCCGACGCCGCCGTTCTCAGCACGACGCGGGGCCCGCTGCCCTCAATTCGTTCGGGCGGTTCCCATGAATAATCCAACCGGTCGTTGTCCGGGTCGGTCGCGATTGCCTCAATCGCGACTGATTCCCCTGCCTGAATCGAGCTTTTCTGCGGTTGTAGCGAAACGAGAATCGGAGGGCTGTTAGGTTTTCCGGGAGGGGGGACGGCATCCTGCCTCGCTCCTTTTATCCCCTCCCTGGGTACAACGTTGATGGTGATGTTGCCGGAAGCGGCCCCGCCGCGTCCGTCACTAACCAACACATTCACGACCACGGGAACGGCGCTCGACTGCGGGTTCAACGCCGACGTGTTGAGCATCACCGACTTCCCGTCGCCTTCAATCTGGCAGCTTGAAGAACTCTGCCATTGGTACGTTATCGGATCGTTATCCGGGTCGTTCGCAATAGCCGTCAGGGATACGCTCTCTCCCGAATGAACTTCTTGCGCGCTCGGCTTGATCGCCTCCAGGCTTGGGGGCTTGTTTACTAAAGTTACCGGCACCACATAGATGTCGGCCTCGCGGGACGCGCTCCGGTCGTAACTGTCTGTCACCTTCAGGCCAATGGTCACCTTAACCGGCACGGCCTGAGGTTTAATTCCCGTCGTATCAAATACGACGTCACTGCCAGCCCCTTCGATACGTCCGGCGGGGCTGCAACTCCACTCATACCTTAAAGGTTCTCCGTCGTGATCTTGCGCGGTCGCCTTGAGTATGACTTTCTCCGATTCGACAACCTCCCTTTTGCTGTACTGTATGTCGCGCAGGATCGGCGCCTGGTGAAAAAACCACTTGTGGAAATGCCTCATGACGGATTGTGGTGAGATGCCTCCTTCGATGGCGCCTATAGTGCTCACGAGGATGCCGAGGATGGCGAGCGGGAAAGCATATAACGCCCCGACTCTCATCAGATGTTTACTGCTGAAGGGCCAATGCTGCTTCGCCCGCGACGGGACCGACGCGACGACAGCCACCGCCTCTACACCCGCACCGTTGTTGCTCGTTCGCTGGGATTGCTTCGTCTCCTCATCCTCTATCCGTTGCTGGCAGAAAGGGCATCGCGCGCGCGCGGACGCAAAGATTAAATCTATCGCTTCGCAGTGATGCTGCGGCAGGGTCTCGACCTGGGGATCGAGGCAGCCAGGGCATGAAGGCTTGGGTACGCCGTGGAATGAGATAGCGAACGGCGCGCCCCCTAATTTTTTCTCCGACTGACGGCTCAGAACATTACACAAATGGCACAGGAAAGCCGCCTCCTTCATGAATGTTCGTCCACATACGGGGCAAATCTCTTCCGCCCTTCCGCCGTTGCTGATGGTGGAGTGCCAGAAGAGCTGACAGTCGCAGCAATATTCCCAGAACTTCCCGTGAGGGAAATCATTGTCAATGAGGTGGCCCTCCTGTTCACAGATAATCTTCTTCGCCCTCTCAACCCAAAAATAACTCTTGTGGGTTGGGCACTGCACTCTTATCTGCTGCTGGAGGGCCTCGGCTAACATGACTACCTCACCTCTAGCTCGCCCTTCTCCCTGAGCGACCAGCCGCCGCTGACGCGGTCGACGACCGCCGGCTGGACGATCCAGACCGTGCCCGCGGACGGGCGCGCGCATTCGTAGTACTTAGCGTAATAGGTCAGGAAATCCTGTTTTGTCTGAAAGTAGCCGGTGCGCGGGATGACATAGAGGAGTTCGTCTGGCGCGCTGTGGTCGCGCACGAGCATGAACTCGCCCTGGCCTTCCGCGTCCTGCACGAGGATGCCGTTCTGGAAGTCCGGCTTGACGACGACCGCGCTGCGACGGTTTCTGTTCAGGTAGTCCTCGGCGGCGGCGGGGAATGCCGGCTCCTCCTTCTCGAAGCGCGGCGACTGCGCGGCGTAGCCAGAGGAGGAGCCAGCGTAGGCGGCAGAGGAAGCGCCCGCGCGCCGCACGCCGTCGAGTAT